>CAIYVS010000180.1 GCA_903929655.1 uncultured Bacteroidota bacterium
GTCATTAATAATATATCTGGGGCCAGAGTTGAGATTCATCACAATATTATCATAGGGGATATTGGCATTGTGTAACCTCGCCAGTAATTCACCAGACCTCGTATCTTCAATGGCTGTTCTGTTCGTGACACTGTGAATGCAGTAATAAAACCCTTGCCCACTACTCCATCTATAACAAGTAATAGCCCGGCATGTGTGGGAGGAAATTTGCAGCTGACAGTCAGCAATTTGCAGCCGGGAGTTGCCTATAGCTGGGTAGGACCGGGTTTCAATTCACTTATTTCAAATCCTGTTATCAGCAATGTACAATTAAGTAATGCGGGCAATTATATTGTTACGGCAACATTGAATGGTTGCATTGCAAAAGACAGTGTGCAGGTAACAGTAAATCCCAAACCTGCATCGCCGTCTGCAAATAGCAATAGTCCCATTTGTGAAAATGGCACTTTGTATCTTTATGCCAATAGCAGTAGCACTGGTGTGACTTATAACTGGAGCGGCCCATCTTATAGTTCCACTTCTCAAAATCCTATCATCCCAAATGCGTCAATAAACAGTTCCGGCACTTATACCGTGGTGCTTTCGCTGAACGGATGTAAGGACACGCTTAGTGTGCCTGTAACAGTAAATCCTGCCTTGGGGCCTCCCGTTGTTACAATCTCAGTATTACCCGGCGATACGGTTTGTGCAGGCACTAATCTTACTTTCAGTGCTATAGTAAGCAATGCGGGCAGTGCTGCTTATACATGGGAAAGAAATGGGGCTATTATCAGCGGTGCCACAACAGCCTCTTTTACTACAGCCAATGTGAGTAACGGAGATCATATCAGCTGCATAGTAAACTCCACACTCACATGCCAGGCCATTGATACTGCCCGGAGCAATACGCTTCATCTTGATATCATTTCCATTCCACCGCCTGCGGTATCTGTAAGCAATTATCCGCTCAACTACACATTGGGTACTTATGTAACTTTTACAGGGCATCCACCTACTTACCCTGCGGGATTGACTTATGCATGGACAAAGAACGGGGTATTTATTCCCGGCATTGCCAGTACCACTTTAACAAGCAATAGTATAAGCCCCGGCGATGTGATCTGTTTTATAGCTTACAGCCCCGTTCCCTGCACTACACCCGATTCAGGCATTGCATGTGCAGGTACACTTTTAGTAGGTAACTTAACATCTGCCGGCGACAGCTTAGAGGTTTATCCCAACCCGGTTAATAATGAATTGAGCATAAAAGGTGCCATGCAAGGAAGCACCATAAATATATACAACATTTTAGGACAGGTGGTTTATGCAGGGCTCATGGGAAAGCCTTTAAATAATCCCGGAGAATTCTCCATTTATATGGGCACCTTTAGCAATGGCACCTATATCTTAGAGCTGATAAGCCCGGACGGCAGCCGGCAAATAAGGAAAATACTGAAGCAATAGTTTAGTTATTAAAAAATACATGGCTCTCCTCGTGCATTAGTTTTAAGGTGGCTATGTTATTCAAAATAAATTATTATATTCACAAAAACAATAATTTTTTCTTAACTTAGAATTATTATTGTGTATTATTTTATTTAACTCTGTGCATCTGTCCCTATGCTCAACTCTACGCTTAGATGTTTTTTTACTTTTATTTTAGTTATCAACTGCCTCGCAGGCAGCGCCCAACCTGTTGCAAGTTTTACCGCCAGCCCAACTTCGGGCTGCACACCTTTGACAGTTGCGTTCACAAATACCTCAACCGGTGCAACTTCTTATAGCTGGAATTTTAACAATGGCAATCCCCCATCTACCCAAACAAACCCCACTGCAACTTTTATAGGCGCAAATGTCTATACGGTATATCTCACTGCCACCTCCGGTTCTCAAAGCAGTACTTACAGTCTGCAAATACATGTTTATGATGCACCCAATGTAAATTTTATTGCTTCGCCTACCGCTGTATGCCTTGGGCAACCAATTACATTTACAGACCAGTCTACTCTTAATGCACCCGGAGCAGCTTCCTACCAGTGGAATTTTGGCAACGGACAGAGCCAGACAGGCTCCCCCACTTCTTATACCTATCCCTCTGCCGGCGTGTATTCTGTAACAGAGGTTGTAACAAATAGCCAGGGTTGCGTGTCAAGTTTTACGAGGACTAATTATATTACCATAAATGCTCCGCCGGTGGTCAGTTTTTCTGCTTCACCCTCACCTACCTGCACCAATGTACCGGTTAGTTTTACCAATTCCAGTTCAGGATATGGCAATTTGACATCAACCTGGGATTTCGGAGATGGAACGCCTCATGTAACCGCCGCAAATCCAACCCATTCCTATACCAGTCCCGGCAGCTATTCCGTTACACTTAAAGTTGTGGACGGATTAGGCTGTACCGATTCTGTAACGTATACCAATTACATTATTGTTGTTGCAGGCACAGTTGCTGCTTTCACCGGCCCTACCTCGATATGCGCCGGACAAACAGCCACATTCACCAATACATCAAGCCCGGGCTTCACTTCCTGCACATGGACATTCGGAGATGGAAATACTGGTGTGGGTTCACCTGCATCCGATACTTATACCTCCGCCGGCACTTACCAGGTTACGCTAACCAGTACTAATAATAATTGCAGTTCATCAGTAACGCATCCTATTGTTGTAAACGCTTTACCGGTTCCCAATATATCTTTTTCGCCTACACAGCCATGTCCTGCACCGCAAAGTATATCTTTCAGCACTTCAACACCGGGCACCAATTATTATTGGGATTTCGGGGATGGAACCCTGCCGTCCACATCGCAAAACCCCACGCATACTTACAATTCAAATGACTCTTTTACTATCACCCTGGTCGTGACCAATTCTTTTGGTTGTAAAGACACAGCGGTATTCCCTTATTACGTTAAGATATACCCTCTTATGGTTCAAATGGGTGATAGCTCCGGGAATGGCTGTGTGCCTTTTACTGTTTGCTTTTTTGATTCAGCAGGATATTATTATTATCCTACACCTACCTCTCAGCCCTCATGGGTAGCCTACCCTTATGGAACAGCAAACTGGACCTGGAATTTTGGTGATGGCTCTGCTGTTTCCCACCAACCATTTCCATGCCATACGTATACTGCTTATGGCACCTACAACGTTATTTTAAACATTACAACCAATAATGGATGTCCATATTCCGACACCATGACCATTCTTGCCGGAACTCCGGATACTGCCAATTTCACAGCCAGTCCTTTAACCGGATGTGTTTATGATTATATATATTTCACCAATCTCTCCAGCGGGGCAACCAATTATGTATGGGATTTTGGTGATGGTACCGGCTCATCAATGAGCGCACCTAATAACGGTGTCACCCATCAGTATCACTATCCCGGCACCTATACTGTTACGCTTGATGCTATAAAGAACGGGTGCGGCGATACGATGAAACGAACGGCTTACATTACTATCCATAATCCTAAATCTATTTTCCAGCAACATTATAGCTGCACCAATAACTATTCGGTAAGCTTTACCAATATGTCCATCGGCGCCACTTCTTATAATTGGAACTATGGCGATGGCTCAGCGCTGGATTCCACACACCTGAACCCGACCCATATTTATAATTCAAACGGTACTTTTTTGGTAATCTTGTCAACTTACAATGATACCTTCGGCTGTGTTGATACTGCCTCTGTCTATATCATTATTTCCCAGCCTGTTGCAAGCATCACGGTAGCAGATACTGCGAATTGCAAAGGTTCGCCTGTTACACTCACCGGCGTTCTTGGCGGCGGGGCACCTGCACCTGTATATAATGCTTATACCTGGCTACTTGATGGCACAGGATATTACGATACTGCTGTTCAGAGAACGCATGTTTTTAATACCATAGGGCAGAAACCGGTCATGTTGAAGATAACGGATTACCGGGGATGTATTGATACTGCTTATAAAACATTATTGATAGCGTGGCCTAATGTACAATTCACTGCATCGCCATTAGCCGTTTGCCTGCAAACACCGGTTACATTTACAGACCAGTCAACCGATGCGGTAACAACCCATTTTACATCCAGGACATGGGAATACGGAGATGGTAATTCACTTGGTGGCAATAGTAGTACTGCAACCCACTCTTATTCCAATCCCGGCACATATAATATTACATTGGTCGTTACAGACAATATTGGGTGTAAAGATTCGCTTGTTAAACCTGCCTATATAGCCGTGCATAAACCGGTTGCAGATTTTACTACAGCCGATACTGCAGTGTGTCAAAAATTAGGAGTCCAGTTTTATAATCTCTCACAGGGCAGCAACCTTACTTACCAGTGGAGTTTCGGAGATGGCGGCAGCTCCACTGCTGCAAACCCTGTTCACCCTTACATGAATCCTGGAACCTATACTGTAAAACTGGTTGTTACGGATGATATTGGCTGTAAAGATTCTATTACATTCTATAATTACATGACTATAGAAAATGACCCTATTGCTTCATTTTCACTTACCAGTAATTTTTCAATTTGCTTCCCGCTTACAGATACTTTTACCAATACTTCTATAGGCGGCAGTACTTATTCATGGATATTCGGGGACGGCAATTTCTCCTTTTTTCAAAATGCAGTAGACGTTTACTCTGCTCCGGGAATATTTAACGTACAACTGATCGTTACAAATAATTTCGGTTGTAAAGATACTGCCACCCAACAGGTACAAGTATTAGGCTATTCAGGTATCATGACCTACACCCCGCTAACAGGTTGTGCGCCACTTACTGTTACTTTTACCGCACATATCAGCCTGGTACCGAGTTTTATATTCGACTTCAGCGACGGTGTTACTTACGCCACAACTGATACGGTAACTACGCACACTTATACTGTGCCCGGCTCCTATATTCCCCGCCTCATCATGCTGAGTAACCAAACATGCCAGTCATCCAGCTTTGGCAATGATATCATCCAGGTAGATGGGGTGTTTGCCGGTTTTACTTATATGCCATTCCCGGCATGTGGTAGCGATTCTGTTCATTTCACAGACACCTCTCATGCTGCCTTCTCTAGCATTATTAATACAGAGTGGATATTTCATGATGGCATTACCAGCACCTCACAAACACCCACACACTATTATACAACCGGTACATATAATGTCACACTTATCGAGACCACCAGTACAGGCTGCTTAGATACCCTGCATACTACGCTCTCCGTTTTCAATGTACCAACTATAAAGGCCTGTCCTGATACGACAGTATGTGTAGGCGATTCTGCAATGCTCTATGCTTCGGGCGGTGTTTCTTATGTATGGGCACCCGCCGGAACATTAAGTTGCACCAATTGCAATACCCCTTATGCCAACCCAACTGTGCTAACAATTTATGTAGTAGTGGGAACCGATGCAAACGGATGTAGCAATACAGATACTACAATTGTTTCTTTAAAAACAAAAGCCGGTGGCGTTGCAGACAGCCTGGGACAAATTTGCCAGCACGATACCCTGCAGCTTCATGCGCATGGCGATTACAGCGGGGCTACGTATTCCTGGATACCACCCACGGGCTTAAGTGACAGCCACAGCGGCAACCCCGTAGCAAGTCCTAACAGCACCACTAATTACACCGTGATCATTTATGAGGGCAAGTGTATTCCAGACACCCTTTACAGCACGGTTATTGTTCATCCTACCCCTTCTATAAGCGTCGGCCCTAATCAAACTATTATTGCAGGAAACAGCACAGTAATCAATACCAGCGAAACAAATGTAATTTCCTACCTCTGGACGCCGGACAGTGCAATAAGCTGTGATACATGTGCCGACCCTACAGTTATACCTACCCATAGCACTACCTATAAAGTAACGGTAACCTCAGACTTCGGATGCATAGATTCCGCATCTGTACTTATAGATGTCATCTGCGATCACAGCCAGGTCTTTATACCTAATACTTTTACGCCTAACGGAGATGGAGCAAACGATCATTTTTACCCTCATGGCAAGGGACTGAAAATCATCAGGTCATTCCGCATTTATGACCGCTGGGGAGAGATGGTATACGAAAGACAAAATTTTGAATTAAATGACATCACTAATTCATGGGACGGCACTTTTAATAATAAGCGATTAACCCCTGATGTTTATGTTTATGTAGTTGATGCAATTTGTGAAACAGGAGCACCCATAACCTGGACCGGGGATGTGGCGTTGCTACGATAAAATTATTTTATGAAGAAATTATTTAACAATATCATTTTTTCTTTGCTGCTGGCAATGGCAGGCCATTTTATGGCAAGTGCGCAGGATATTCATTTCTCAGAATTTTATGAAACAAGTATCATCAATAATCCAGGACTTACCGGCATATTTTCGGAAGATTATAAAGTCACTTTTTTATACCGGAGCCAGTGGGCTACTGTGGCAGAGCCTTACAAAACAACCCTGATAAGCGCCGAAGGCAAGATAAAACTGAATATTGTAAATGATTACCTCAGCTTTGGTTTATTAGGATACTCTGATAATGCAGGAACCATCAATTTCAAAACTGTGGCATTCTACCCTGCTGTTAATTACAATAAATCACTGGAAGATAAATTCGGTTCTTATTTAAATGTGGGGTTCACAGGAGGCTATGTGCAAAGAAGCATTGATGTTTCTAAAATGACCTTCGACAACCAGTACCAGAATGGCGTGTTTGTTCCGAATTCCGGTAGCGGTGAAACACAATCATTCAAGCCCAGTCTTTCAAACTGGGACCTTGGTACCGGTGTTAGTTTTAACAGCAGTTTCGACGAGGCAAATAAGATCAATTATTTTCTGGGAGTCTCTGCTTATCACCTCACAGGCATGAAGACCTCTATGCTGAATGACAATTCTGTGCAAAACCTTTCTACAAGATGGAATGGCAACCTGGGCCTTAATTATGTATTTGACGAAACCTACAGTGCCCGCTTTTACCTGAACTATATGACCCAGAATCCCTATAGGGAAATCATAAGCGGAATTATGCTAAGGTGGAGTGCTGTAAATCAACTTAACAAGCAACCTTTTGCTTTGTGCGTAGGCGGCTTTTACAGGGTTAATGACGCCATTATACCAACAGTTAAACTGGATTATAAAGGCAATGCATTTGCTGTTGCCTATGATGTCAATACCTCTTCACTCAAATCTGTAAGCAATATGCGTGGTGCATTCGAGATCTCAATTTCCCGCATCGGCTTGTTTCACAACGGATTTGATGATAAACATGCCTGCCCCAGATTTTAGTTCTCATTTTTGCTGTTCCTTATTAAGGTATTGAAATATTTCATACTTTACATAAATACACATTTCTTAACCACATACGTCCAAAGTCTGATTTTTTTGCTATTGCAGTATAAATTAATTTGATTTTGAAAAATAGATGTATGTACATACATTTGCAACATGACACTTGAAGAAGCTATTAAAAGCACCAGGTTTAAGGATTCAAGGCATAAAGCCACTTTGAACATTCTGTATACATCCTACTGGCTTAAAGCACACTTGAGCAGCCGAATGAAGGAACAGGGCCTTACCTCGGAACAATTCAATGTAATGCGCATCCTGAAGGGCAAATACCCTGAACAAATGTGTGTGAAGGATATTGCGGGCAGGATGATAGAAAAAAGTTCTAATGTGCCGAGGATCATAGACCGGCTGGTACTGAAGAAACTGGTAAAAAGAAGCACATCGAAAGAAGACAAAAGAGAAACGCTGATTTCGCTGACCGAAAAAGGTGCAGAAACCCTGGAAACACTGAGCAGGATCGTGAACGAGATTAATGATGAGGTACTCGGCATCAATGAAAAAGAAGCAGAACTTTTAAATGAACTACTGGAAAAATTGAGAAAAATTGATTTATAAAAAAAACAAAAAAATGGCAAATCAACAATGGGCTCTCGAAGCAACACACTCTGAAGTACAATTCAAAGTAAAACACTTAATGATCAGCACAGTTACCGGCACCTTCAATAAATTTGAGGCAAGCGCGGAGACTGAGGGAGATGATTTTAGCACAGCGAAAGTGCATTTTACAGCTGACGTAAATTCAATATCTACCAACAATTCCCAACGCGATGAGCACCTGAAATCGCCGGATTTCTTTGATGTGGCAAACCATCCGCAGGTAATATTCGACAGTACAGGTATGCAAAAAGAAGGAGATGACAGCTACAAATTGCATGGCAACCTTAGCATGCGCGGCGTCACCAAACCGGTTACATTGGATGTAGAATATGGCGGAACAATAAAAGACCCATGGGGAAATACACGGGTAGGTTTTACACTGAACGGCAAAATAAACCGTAAAGAATTTGGGTTACAGTGGCACGCCGTTACTGAAGCTGGCGGAATTGTAGTAAGTGATGATGTGAAAATGCATGCAAATGTAGAATTCATAAAATTACAGGTACCGCAAACTGCCTGATTATACAAATAAGTTTTATGAATTCCAGGAACGGTTGCTAGTCTTAGCAACCGTTTTAAGGAAATCAATATTCATAAAGGTTTTAAACCTCTCCTTAACGAGGCTTTTAAAGAACTGGAAGCAAAAAACGCATATTTGCAGAAATAAAAAGTATACATGATTGCCATTGCGTACGCAATATAAGGGGAAGTGATGCACTGTCTGTACACAGTTGGAGCGCCGGTATAGATATGAATGCCCCTGAAAACCCTATAGATTCCCAAGGCAGATGGAGTGAAGCATTTATCAAAATAATGTGCAAAAATGGCATCTTCTGCGGCCAGGCCTGGGAAGGGCGCAAAAACCCCATGCATTTTGCAATAGTAAATAGCTAAATTGCACAGGTAAGAAAATACAAACCAATAATGTTTAAAGATAAAACAGTATTTATCAGCGGTGCCAGCAGGGGCATCGGCAAAGCCATAGCCATTCGTCTTGCGAAGGAAGGAGCTAATATCATTATAGCCGCAAAATCAGTATCAGAAGACCCACGCCTGGGTGGCACTATTTACAATGCGGCACAGGAGATAAATGAAGCGGGTGGCAGTGCACTTGCCACGCAGTGCGATATAAGGGATGAAGAACAAATACTGGAAGCCATCCAAAAAGGCATAGCCCTGTTTGGCGGCATAGACATTGTTATTAATAATGCCTCTGCCATTTCCCTGAGCAATACAGAGCAAACAGAAACCAAACGTTTCGACCTGATGCACGATATAAATGTGCGTGGCACTTTCCTGGTTACAAAACATTGTATCCCTTTTCTTAAAAAATCAGCCAACCCGCATATACTCACCCTCTCCCCTCCCATCAATCTCGATCCCAAATGGTTTGGTATGTCGGTAGCCTATACCATCAGCAAATACAATATGAGTATGTTTACCCTGGGTTGGGCAGCCGAGTTTAAAAAGAGTGGGATAGCTGCCAATTCACTCTGGCCCCATACCACTATAGCCACATCCGCAGTAAAGAATCTTCTGGGAGGAGACGCATTAATACAACGCAGCCGTAAACCCGATATACTGGCGGATGCAGCGTACTATATTCTTCAAAGACCATCCAAAGAATGTACAGGCAATCTGTTTATGGATGAGGAAGTATTACGCGAAGCTGGTATTACCGATCTTTCTCATTATGCAGTTAATCCGAATGAAACTTTGCAGAAAGATTTGTTTATATAATGGAATCAACACAAAGTGTATTCATTTCTTCCAATTGTCTATTGCTAATTTTTCTATTGTTTTGAAATGCCTGGTATTGTTTGTTATAAGCTGCAAATCATTTGCAATAGCAGTTGCAGCTATTAAGGTATCTGTATGACCAATTTGAAGTCCCTTTTTTACGTAAGTCTGCTTGTATTGTTGCGGTTATCTTTGCTGTTTTCAATGTAAAAGGAATTACTTTACACAAATCGACAAAAGCATTAAAACTCTTAAGCTGCTTTTTGGCATCTTATATAAAAGGCCGTTTAAAATTTCGTAATAAGTAATAATACTTAAGCTTACAAAATCAAACTCATTAAGATATTCTTCAACTTTTGAAACTACTCTTGGATTACCTCTTAAATATTCTGAAAGAATATCGGTATCGAGCATAACAGGTGTCATATCCTGATTTTGCGTTCAAAAAGGGATTTTCTGCTTCTTTTTGTTTCTTTTTTAAAATCGGCATAATCTTTATCCCCCATTTCGCTGAATGCACCTGCAAATGAAAGTATTTTTCTCCTTGTTTTAGCTGACTGCTTTGTTTTAGGATTAAGGGAATGAACAAACTCATATACTTCCTCCAGTCTTTCGACTGGTACTTGTTTTATTTCCTGTAGTATATTATTCAGGGTGAACATTTCTTTCTTTTTATAAGCTCAAAGATACGAAAATATTGAAAGTGTTGCATATACAGTCTATTGTTGAAAATTAGTACCACAACAAATTCTTAATCCATTTATTATCCCCTATTGCTAATTTTGCATCATGACAAATGCAAAAAGGCCGCTGATCCTGGTTGTGAATGATGATGGTATTACCGCCCCCGGCATCCATGCACTGGTAGATGCTGTAAAAGATCTTGGAGAAGTTGTAGTGGTAGCGCCCGATAGCCCACAGTCGGGTATGGGCCATGCAGTTACTATTGGCTTACCATTGCGCCTGGACAAGGTATCAGAATTCGAAGGTATTGAATCATGGCAATGCAGCGGCACACCGGTTGACTGTGTGAAACTGGCAAGAGATAAAATATTGCACCGTAAACCCGATCTGTGTGTAAGTGGCATCAATCATGGCGCCAATCATTCTATTAATATTATTTACTCGGGCACCATGAGCGCCGCTATGGAAGCCGCGATAGAAGGAGTACCATCCATAGGTTTCTCCCTGCTCGATTATACTTTTAACGCCGATTTTACAGTAGCTAAAATGGTGGCTAATAGCCTTGCCAAACGCATGCTGCAGGAAAAAATGCCGGAGCACATGTTGCTGAACGTAAATATTCCTAAAGCCTTGCCACAAACTTTTAAAGGCATGAAAATATGCAGGCAGGCGTATGCAAAATGGGCCGAAGAATTTGAACACCGTGTGGACCCGCGTGGCAAAGACTACTACTGGATGACAGGTAAGTTCATTAATATGGATAAGGGTAGTGAAACAGATGTGCAGGCACTTAAAGATGGATATGCCTCTGTTGTGCCCATAAAATTTGATTTCACAGATACTCATATGAAATCCTGGCTTGAAACTGAATGGAAAGACCTCTTATCCTGAACTTTTTAAAACCGTTTTTTCCATTTTTAGCACCTTTTTAGGTGCTTTTTATTTTAATAATGAGCGCAATTTATTGATTATCAATTATTTATAATTTTTTAAAAATACGGGGAAAACACCCTACCATAGGTCATTCAGGCTATGTAGGTTTGTAATATCAATACAAAGGGATGAAAGAGAAAATCATAAAGTACCGGAGAGAAAAGAAAAAAGACATGGGCAAAAGACCATTGAAGTATGACGCCACTTTTGATGATATTCTTGATTTGATTGTAGGGACCGATAAGAAAATAAACAAAAAAACTTACCGCCTGCCAGGTTTTAGATAATTATTAGTTCAGGTTTGTTCATTCAATTCTTCTGTGCCATGTTTGAAAAAGAAGGTTATTATTTTTTAACCAAAAAATTTAAAAAATTGGCAAAAGAATCTCTTTCACTCAATGAAGCTTCTGCACTGTGTGCAGAACATCAACACCTGGCAGGAAGTATAGTACTTGGCGATAACAATGAATTTGAGGTAATAGACCATGTGCTGGTCGCACCATATGGCAAACTCAATCAATTGCTTTTTTTCAAGCTATATAAAGAAAGTAAAGACCCCGAAAAGGCCATGAACTTTTATGACCTTCCCCAATATGATGTCATTATTATTTTGCGGGAACTGGTTGCGGATGGGGATTGTTATCTGAAATACATGGAATTGGATACCTATCTCAATCAAACAGGCACTGCCTTTAGTATCCTTAGCCAGCTCCAAAAAGGGCGATAAAAATACCAATACACTTGTGTTGGCTATCAGTAAGTGCTTCCGGGTGCGTACCGGTAGCCATTTACATGTATACCCATTCTCACCAGCACCCATTATTCAACTATTCCTGTTTCTTAACGGCATGTTAATCGATTACAAATAAGTAGTTAAGGCATGCAAAATACTTCCATGCATGTAATTGTCGCTGCATCTTTGTGTCAACAAAACAAAAACAAACAAACAAACAAACAAATGAAAAAGATCATCATTCTCTCCGCAGCAGTTTTAGGTTTCAATATGGCCGCTAACGCACAGGCCACTTCTTCTGCTAACCAGAACGTAGCCTTAAGTCTTAACAA
>CAIYVS010000181.1 GCA_903929655.1 uncultured Bacteroidota bacterium
AGGCAGTTCAATAGTGCCTTACCGTGCCCAGGTAAAGGATTTCATCATTATCCCCTCTGGCAAAAAAGAGTTTGACTTAATGTTCAAAACAATTATAGACACCCGCATAAGTTTTGAACTGGCATTAAAACCATATGCAGAAAACGTAACAATTCTCGTCTATTTTGATTCGCCCATTTCAAAAGATGGAACATCCTATTGCCACTATGATCAATTTCTTAGCGAAAAAAATATCACACTTTAGCTGAATCAAACACATTAAGCATGGTAAATTCCCGGCAAGGCTATCCCCTGCCCTTTCTACCCATAATACGCTATCTGCTGCACCCCTTCGCTGTTCCTCATACCCCTGTACATACCTGCAGAATTAAAGCACATATCAAAATTGCCCTTTGCATCTACAGCTATCAATCCGCCTTCACCGCCCATTTTTACCAGCTTATCTTTTACAACCATATTGCAAGCATCCTGCAACGATAATCCTTTATATTCCATCAGGCAGGATACATCATAAGCCACAACAGCACGCAAAAAGAACTCTCCATGCCCAGTGCATGATATTGCGCAGGTTCTATTATTGGCGTAAGTACCTGCACCAATTACCGGGCTATCACCAATACGCCCAAAACGTTTATTGGTCATACCACCTGTAGAGGTACCCCCCGCAAGGTTCCCATTCACGTCACAGGCCACAGCCCCTACCGTACCAAATTTATGCCCCATATCAGGCAATGCCCCTTTCAGGTTATCGCCTTCATGGTCCAGTTGCGTAAAATTGCTGTCGCGT
The DNA here is from genome assembly GCA_903929655.1 of uncultured Bacteroidota bacterium. Classification (GTDB taxonomy): domain Bacteria; phylum Bacteroidota; class Bacteroidia; order Chitinophagales; family Chitinophagaceae; genus JABDGU01. Next base: position 788 of record CAIYVS010000181.1, read on the forward strand.
ATCTTCACCCATTGGTCATAACGGGATTTGTTAAAAAAGTAATCATCTTTTGCCATTTCAAAACCCTGCTGCAAGGCAAACTCTCCTGCTCCGCTCCCGCTTAAAAAAACATGCCCCGAATGAAGCATCACTTCCTTAGCCAGCCTGATGGGATTTTTTATATTTCTTACACCAGCCACTGCCCCGGCCTCAAGATTAGAACCATCCATTATAGCCGCGTCCATTTCGTGCAGGCCTTTCTTTGTAAATACTGCGCCACGCCCCGCATTGAACAATGGATTATCTTCCATCTCCATAATGGCGGCCAATACCGCATCCAGGGCCGGACCACCATTTTTCAATACCTCATAGCCCTTATCCAATGCTGCCTGTAAACCTTCATGATATTGTTGCTCCTGTTCCTTATTCATAATGGCAGGCGTAATATTACCTGCCCCGCCGTGTATAACTAATGTAAAAGACATTCCCGTTTATGATGTGTAATTAATAATTTATGATTACGCTTTAACCCTTTAACTTTTTCAACCTTTCAACAAATCAACCTTTCAACTACCCCTACTCCAGGTATGCAGCCTCAATCTCACTACCATTCGTCTCCACAACTATACGTTCCTGCAAAGTAGTAGCAACACTATGTCCTACAATATCAGGAGATATCGGGAAGGCCTTATGTTTGCGCTCCACCAGCACTACCATCATTACTTTTTTAAGTTCAGCAGACAATAAAGGCCGCAAGGCATAAAGAAGTGTTCTGCCAGAATTGGCAACATCATCAACCAGTATAACACTATTGCCGTTGATAATCTTGTCCATTTTTATTTCACCTGAAGGCGCTCTTTTGTTCATCTTCATAGTAATGACATCTACATCCAGCGGACTGATCGCCTTAAGCCTTTCAGCAAGATTTTTTGCCATTGTGGCGCCGCTGCCCTCAATACCAATAAGGGTAACAGAAGACTCATGACTGTTGTGCTCCCATATCTCATAAGCCATGCGCTGCAACTTCCAATTGATGCGCTCCTTATCAAGTATCAGTATGCGTTGTTTTTCCATTTTTGGAATTTGTTTTTTTGCAATTTGGAATTTCTAATTCGATCGTATTGCTACCACAGGATCAAGGCGCGATGCTTTCTTTGCAGGAATATAACCCGCAAGCACCCCTACAACAGCGGATATGCTTATACCTATAAAAAAGTTTCGTACAGAAAGCGTAACATGAAAACCAAGCCCGTATGTAAGCCCCAAGCTTAACAATAAAACGATCACGATTCCGATAAGCCCTCCCGTGATACACAATGTGATAGCCTCCACCAGGAATTCCGTTAATATACTCCTGGAACGCGCGCCGATTGCCTTCTTAAGCCCTATCACCTTAGTGCGTTCTTTCACCGTTACAAACATAATATTGGCTATCCCGAAAGCACCTACCAGCAATGAGAATCCCCCTATCACCATAGCGATCACATCAATAGTGCCAAACATCAGATCAAGCCTTTCTGATATCTGGCTTAGCTGGTTAATGGCAAAATCATTCGCCTGCCCCGGCCTTACTTTACGCACCCTCCTCAACACGCCTTCCACCTCATACTTCAACTCATCTACACTAACCCCTGCCCTCGCTTTTACAGCTAAAAAAGGATCATAATTAAGAGACCTTACATCAACAAGATTCGATGCCGCATAATAAGGGAAAATGATACTATTATCAAAATCAAACCCTGCCATATTCTCCCCCACTTTTTTCATCACCCCCACCACATTAAATTTATGCCCCAGGAAACTCACATTGTTGCCCACCGGGTCTGAGATGCCCGGAAATAACCCTTTACTTATTTCATCTCCCAGCACCACAGAGTTATTACCCCCATCCATTTCCGCATAGCTAAGATAGCGGCCTTTCGCAATTTCAATATTCTGGATCTTATCAAAATAATTCATAACCGCATAACCATTAATGCCGGTCAGATCAATATCAACTTGTTTTATATTAAGATTGCCAATGGTGAGACAAAGTGTGGCAAAAGCAGCATCGGGCACCTGGCTCTCTACAGCCTTCATATCCGTCGGTGTCATACTGGGCCTTCTCCAGTACTCCCACCATTTATACTCCCCTCCCTCATCCATCCATGGCCAGCGCCCCATATACAATACGTCAGAGCCAAGCGTATCCATATCTTTCTGGATATTATTCTTCATGCTGTCCAGCACCGTAAGCACAGCTATGATGCAAAAAATACCTATCGTTATTCCCAGCAGCGAAAGGGAAGTACGTAACTTGTTCACCCTAAGCTCCTGCAAAGCCTGTACAATACTCCTGCCTATTATTTGGAAGACACCATTCATCTATAAAGCAAATTTAGTTTTATTTACGATTTGTGTTTGTTTTTACTTTTGAGTTTATATTTTTGAATTATAATGCGCTCATCACTGAAATTTCTCATAAAGAATAAATCACTTTATTATCCCAATTTTAGAAAATACCTTACATACAGGGTCAGCATGGTTATGGCATTGAATATGCAAATGACTATTATCAGTTATTTTGTATATAAACTAACCCATGATGTACTGACCCTGGGTATGCTGGGCCTCTGGGAAGTAATCCCTGCTGTAGGTTTTTCTTTTATATCCGGCCATTTTGTTGATATACATGAGAAAAAAAGCGTTTTGATAAAATGCACCATTGCCTACCTTATCCTGTCTCTCTTTTTCATGACTTTGTCCTCGCCCATGTTCTATCAGCAGGCAGGCATCAGGTGGACCGTAAGCTTATTATATTTTGGGGTATTTATCGGTGGCGCACTCAGGGCATTTTTTAGTCCTGCATCTTTCTCCCTCTTAGGCCTCATCATACCCCGCAAAGAATATCCCAATGCAGGCACATGGAGCAGTTCGGCATGGCATATCGGCGCCATACTCGGCCCCATTATTGCAGGCAGCCTTATAGCGCTTACAAGAAATGAGATAAGCCTTCTGGTGGTTTTCTTCATTCAGGTATTTTCCATGAGCGCTATGTTGCGGATGCCTAAGCAGCCCATTATGAAAAAAGACAGGGAACCTATTCTTAAAAGCCTGCAGGAAGGCCTTCGTTTCGTTTTCCGGACAAAGATCATCCTCACTGCCCTCTCATTAGATATGTTTGCAGTTTTATTTGGCGGTGCAACAGCCTTATTGCCTGTTTATGCAAAAGACATACTGGGCGTAAACGAACTTGGTTTTGGCTGGCTGCGGGCGGCGCCGGGTATAGGTGCCATCATTATGTCTGCTTTCCTTGTTTTTATCCCCCTGCAAACAAAACCGGGTATAAAATTACTTGTTTGCATTGCAGGCTTTGGCCTTAGTACCATCATTTTTGGCGTGTCCCGCAATTTTGCCTTATCCATTTCCATGCTCATGCTGGGCGGCATGTTCGACCAGATAAGCGTCATTATCCGCGGAACATTATTGCAATTACAAACACCCGATGAAATGCGGGGTCGTGTCGCAGCGGTCAGCACCATGTTCATCAGTTCGTCCAATGAATTAGGCGCAGCCGAAAGCGGTCTCACAGCTAAATGGATGGGCACGGTTCCCGCAGTAGTTTTCGGTGGCATCATGACGCTTGTTGTTGTTGCCATCACCCATGTCTCAGTGCCAGGACTTAGAAAATATAAATACGATATTACTTCGAAGGGGAATAAAACATAAAATAGGCTGCCCCTGCTATAAACATAAAAGCGACTATATAATTCCACTTCAAAGGCTCTTTAAGAAAGAAAACCGCAAAAGCACAGAATACAGTTAGTGTTATGATTTCCTGTATGGTCTTTAACTGGAAGGCAGAAAAGCCTTCTTTTATGGCAAACCTGTTATTAGCAGGCACCATAAAGCAATACTCAAAAAAAGCGACGCCCCAGCACATAAGTATCAGTTGCCATAAAGGAATATGGCTTGTATCTTTCTTCAATTGGCCGTACCACGCATAGGTCATAAAACAATTGGAGCATATAAGACAAAGTATTGTACGCATTTTTTTGAAAATTTGATTTATTTACTTGTTAAAAATAAACAGTAATGGCATTACGAACCATCATTTCTTTAAAAGATGCAGTTTGTTTTTTTACTATTCATTTTAATAAAGTAATTTAGCAGTAAATAGATATAATATGAAAGGTG
>CAIYVS010000182.1 GCA_903929655.1 uncultured Bacteroidota bacterium
CTTCCGATCTCTTTCCCTACACGACGCTCTTCCGATCTCATGAAAAATTACTGCAAGCACTTACTTGTTTTTATATTAATTAGTTCATTCGGATATGCACATGCCCAAAGTGGCTGCACGGATCCTGCTGCTACTAATTATGATGCCGGAGCTACGACAAATGACGGTTCGTGCCTGTACTCTGTAACTCATAACACGCCGGTTTTAAGAGGACAGTTATCTTCCATTATAACAGAGTCTTCCGGCCTTGTGTTGACAGACGGCAAATTATGGACCCACAATGACAGCGGGAATCCAAACGATATTTACAGCATTGATACTACAGACGGGCATACGTTACAAACCGTAACTATTGATAATTACCCCAACGTGGATTGGGAAGACATAGCTGCAGACAGCAACTACATCTACGTAGGAGATTTTGGCAACAATAATGGTACACGTACAGATTTGAAAATACTGAAGATCAAAAAAACGGATATCGGAACTGCTTCTGTTGTGCATGTAAATGCACAGGCGATATCATTTGCTTATACAGATCAAACAAGTTTTACACCGAGTAATACGCATAATTTTGATTGCGAGTCTCTTATTGCAATAAAAGATTCTCTTTATATTTTTACAAAGGACAGAGGGGATATGCAAACGAGAGTATATAAAATGCCTAAAATCCCCGGCACTTACAATCTTTCTCCTTATACCGGTTTTAATGTGAATGGACTTATTACCGGCGCAGACTATAACCCAAACACAAACGAAATTATACTTATTGGCTATTTAAGTGGTCATACTTATTCATTTTTGTGGTTTCTGAATGATTTCAAAGGCGATATGTTCTTTTCAGGTAATAAACGAAGAATTGAGATAAGCAATGGTAAGGAATGGCAAACAGAGGGGGTATGCTTCATATCAAATAACCGTTTTTTTATATCATGCGAAAGCACTGACAGTATTGATGCGTCTCTTTTTGTAAGCGATAAAAGCTGGCTTTATACAAACGTACTAAAAAGCAACAGGTCAGTACAGCTCTGCTTCTATCCTAATCCTGTAAATAATGTTCTGTATATTGAAAATTTAAGATCAAATGCCAGCTACTCTATTCAAAATATTTCAGGTCAAATTATCAAACAAGGTGTATTATATCCGGCTGATGATAAATTAGATTTGAATATGCTCGGCAAAGGCTTTTACATTTTGAATATTGAAAATCCTGAGGGGCTTAGCGCCAGATATAAAATAGTAAAGTAGGATGTGAAAGCCAGCACTTCATTCACATTTTGCCTCTTGAAGATACTCTATTGATTATTATTCCGCATTATGACACTTTTATAAGTTCATCATAATTTAGTTCTGCCTGGCGTATTATTAGAATTTTGAACTAAATTTATGTCTATCCATCTCTACGTTACATGTTTAGAATAATTTTCATTTTGCTTTTAATGCCTGTATTTGTACAAGTGCATGCTCAAAATGCGTGGGAATTAAGAAAGGACAAAAACGGAATCAAAATATTTACTGCAAGACAAAACAATTCGAATTACAGGCTGGTAAAAGTGGAGTGCATGGTTGAGGCTAAATTATCGCAGCTGATTGCTTTGTTATTTGATATAGACAAACACCACGAATGGGTATATGACACCAAATCGTCAGCGGTCTGCAAAAAGCTAAGCGATAGCGAAATGCTTTATTACTCTGAGGTTAGTGTACCATGGCCTTTTTGCAACCGTGATTTTGTGGCCCATTTAAAAGTGTGTGAAAAATCGCCCAGGGTGCTGTCGATTGAATCTCATGCCGAACCGGATTATCTATGTAACAAGAAAAATTGTGTGAGGGTAAGAACATCGGATTCTTATTGGACAATCACATCCTTAAGCGATCATTCTCTTAAGATCGAGTATATAATCAAGTTTGATCCGGGTGGGGCGATACCGGGATGGCTTATTAATATGTTTATTACGGATGGACCCTATGAAACTTTTAAAAACTTAAAAGAGCGTGTGCATGCGTCTAGCTACCAGAATGCACATTATTCATTTATCAAGGAATAATCGGGATTGCCTGGTAAGATACAGGACCCGTCTATACAGGGTATGCTTCGTTCATGCATTTCATGGATTCTGTCAGCAATTTTTTAAGTACTGCCATGTCTACATCGGCCAGCTTGCTTATGTAAAGACATGATCCCGAGGTTTTATGTTTGCCTAGCTTAGCCAGCAATGTCTCATAATTTTTTTTTGTGCCGCACATAACGTAGAGGGCAATATTCTGTTTACGTGGCGAAAACCCAATTCTGCACATATCACCCTCATGGCCGCTTTCGTATTTATAATGATAAGAACCGAAACCTACAATGCTTGTACCCCACATTTTAGGATCTAAGCCTGTTACAGATTTCATTATCTTAACCAATTCGAAACAGTCTTTACTTTTTTGTTCGGGCGTAACTGCTGATAAAAACTCTTTTACGCTTTTTTCATTGAGCTTTGTTTTTAATTCTGCCATCACATTTATTATTTACTGACACAATATTAAGAATTTTATTGTAATCACTTTTCGTCTTGTTCTGCAAGTGCCTGCTCTATCGCTTTGCTGGGCACGATCCACATAACAGATACTGTAGCAAAGAGTAGGGCCGAAAGCAGCGGACTTATATATAGTGCAGTTGGTATTGAAACCATATATAAAAGCGTAGAGAGCGTAGTTTTAGGTTTGCTTTTCGCAAGGGCAAGCGTTATTCCCGTTTCTTTGGTGTAGGTTTTTTTTATCGCATTAGCAAGGATAGTAAAGGCCACACCACAAAACAGGAGTAAAGCTCCATAAGCAGCAACTGTAATTTTATCGAAATTGCTTGCGCCCATCCAGCCTGTTACAAATGGCACCAATGAAAGGCAGAACAATAAAAACAAATTTGCCCACATTATAGCGCCATTCACTCTTTTTACCGTGTGTAGCAAATGATGGTGATTGACCCAATAAATGCCGATAAATACAAAACTTAAAATATAGGAACACAGGGCGGGCCATAGTGGTTTTAATGCCTGCAGTGAGGTACCTTCCGGAATTTTTAATTCCAGGATCATGATGGTAATGATTATTGCCAGGACACCATCGCTAAAGGCCTCCAAACGTGATTTGTTCATTCTGCGTTATATTTGTTAAGTAAATATACTTTTATACTTTGTAAAGTGAAAACGAAGGAGGCTTCAGGCCAATGTATGTTTTAAACACACCCCGAATATGAAAAGGATATGCGTATTAATCGTTTTGCTGGTTTGTACAAATTTAGTACAGGCACAAAAATATATTTTCTTCCTGCACAATTATTTCCTTGAGGTAGCGGGTGTGGAGGGTGTTCATCCTGAATATGGCAGCGCTGAATACCGGGAGATCCTAAATGATTTTACTAACGCAGGGTTTAATGTTATCAGTGAACTGAGGCATAGGAATACGGATGTAAAGGAATATGCGAGAAAGACCGTGAAACAGATTGATAGCTTGCTAAAAAGGGGCGTGCCAGCATCTAAAATAACGGTTATCGGGACTTCAAAAGGTGGTTATATTGCGATGTATGTTTCCAGCTATTTAAAGAATAAGGATGTTAATTTTGTTTTTATTGGATGCTGTGGCGAAGAAGACGAGGCTGCTATACCTGAAATAAATTTTTGCGGAAATATTTTATCAATTTATGAGAGAAGCGATGGGTCTGCGCGATCTTGTCTGAAACTGAAAGACAAGTCTTTAAATAAGGTAAGCCGGTTCAAGGAGGTTGAAGTGAATACGGGTTTAAAACATGGTTTTCTTTTTAAGGCATTAAAAGCCTGGATAGAACCATCGATAGCATGGGCAAATGGCAAATACGAATAAGTGCAGTATTAAATTAATAAAATCAATCTGAAATGAAAATAAGGGCAATAATTACCGGCGCAACGGGTATGGTGGGTGAGGGTGTTTTGCAGGAATGTTTGGAACATCCTGATGTGGAAGCAGTATTGGTATTGGGCAGAAAAACCTGTGGGGTGATCCATCCGAAGCTTAAAGAAATACTCCATGCTGATTTTTATGACTTATCTCCCATAGCAGATAAACTAAGCGGTTATAATGCCTGTTTTTTCTGTTTGGGGAAATCTTCTGTAGGGATGAAAGAAGCAGATTACTATAAAGTTACTTATACATTGACATTGCATGTTGCTGATACGCTTGTGAAACGGAACCCGGATATGACATTCTGCTATATTTCGGGTGCGGCAACCGATAGCACAGAAAAGGGGCGCAGTATGTGGGCCAGGGTGAAGGGCAAAACTGAAAATGACCTGATGAAATTGCCATTTAAGGCAGCATATAATTTCAGGCCGGGATTTATGCAGGCGGCAAACGGAGCAAAGAACACCCCGGTCTTATATAAGGCTATGGCATGGATGTATCCTTTTTTCAGAGCTGTTCTTCCCAATTTTACTTGTACCCTAAAAGAAGTTGGCGTGGCCATGATCAAGGCTGCGAGCCAAGGGTATGAGAAAAAAATACTTGAGGTGAAGGATATTGTGGAACTGGCAAAGAGATAGTCGTGATCTCGGATTCCAGAATAATCACTTTTCGGGCATTAATGCGCATGTCTGCGTTTCGAGGATATGAAAACTGATTTTTGTCATGTACTTAAAAACCGTATAATCGTAGGTTTGCTACTATGCACGAGCCACATACACACGATGTTAATGCCGGGATAAGTGGCTTGAACAACGAACAAGTCGCTGAGTCGAGGTTAAGGAATGGGTTTAATGAAACCGAACATAAAAAGGAAAGTTCATTTCTTACTGCGCTCATCAATACGGTGAAGGAGCCGATGTTTCTTTTATTGTTAGCGGCGACTGTGATTTACTTTTTAAGCGGAAAGTGGGGGGATGGGATTTTCATGACTTTTGCCATCCTGCTTGTATCTGCTATTTCTCTATACCAGGATTCCAGGAGCCGTAAAGCTTTGGATGCGCTAAAAACCCTGACACAGCCCAAAGCAAAAGTGATACGCAATGCGCTTACCACGGAGATACCTACTAAGGAGGTTGTTCCGGGGGATTATATGATTATTGAAGAAGGAAAGCTGGTACCTGCCGATGGTATTATTGTGCGGTCGAATGATTTTTCTGTTAATGAATCTATCCTGACCGGAGAATCTTTTCCTGTTGCAAAAAATGAAGCTGAGAATGAAAAGGAAGTTTACCAGGGAACGTTAGTGACGGGCGGATTAGCCATCTGCATAGTAAGCCATACCGGAGCGAATACCAAATTGGGGAAGATCGGTAAGAGCATGGAGGAAATAGAAGATGAGAAAACTCCCCTGCAAATACAGATCAGCAATTTTGTGCAAAAGATGGCTGTGTTGGGTATTGTCGTCTTCCTTATAGTATGGGGCATCAATTTTTATCATAGTAAGCTGGTAAGCGATAGTTTATTGAAAGCATTGACCCTTGCAATGAGTATTTTACCAGAAGAGATACCTGTGGCATTTACTACATTCATGGCGCTTGGGGCATGGAGACTGATGAAAATGGGGATCATTGTGAAGCAAACCAAAACGGTAGAGGCCCTGGGAAGTGCTACTGATATATGTGTTGATAAAACGGGAACAATTACAGAAAATAAGATGACCCTGGCAAAGGTATATTTGCCGGAGGCTGAGCAAATAATATCATTAGACGGCCATGCAGACCATTCTTTGGATGAATTGATAGGATTAGCTATGTGGTCCAGCGAGCCTATACCTTTTGACCCGATGGAAGTGGCCCTGCACCAGGTATACGGGAGCACGGCTACTGACGACAAAAGGCCCATGTATCATATGATCCATGAATATCCATTAAGCGGAAAGCCGCCAATGATGACTCATATTTATGAGAATGCCACAGGGAACAGGATCATTGCTGCTAAGGGAGCAACAGAAGCTATCATAGCCGTTTCTGACCTGAGTGATGATGAAAAGAAAAAAATAACAAAGGCAGCCCATTTATTAGAGGCTGATGGTTTTCGTGTATTAGCTGTGGCACAAACATTTTTTGAGGGCTATGTTTTTCCACAACAACAGCAGGACTTCAAATTTCATTTAAAGGGTTTACTCGCGTTCTATGATCCACCTAAAAAGAACGTTCATGCTGTATTTAACGAGTTTTACAAGGCCGGGATTGATGTAAGAATCATTACCGGGGATAGCCGTGCTACGGCCTTATCAATTGCCAGGCAGATAGCGTTCAAAGATGCGGAACATTCTGTAAACGGGGAAGAAATAATGGCTATGGGGGAGGCTGAATTAAACAAGACGTCACTGAGTACGCATGTTTTTACAAGGATGTTTCCGGAAGCGAAACTGAAGATCATCAATTCGCTGAAGGCCAATAAAAGAGTCGTTGCAATGACAGGGGACGGCGTGAATGACGGGCCAGCGCTGAAGGCTGCACATATCGGGATTGCCATGGGTGAAAGAGGGTCTGAAATTGCAAAGAGGGCATCGTCACTCATACTTGTTCATGATGACCTGGGCAAAATGGTGGATGCCATAGCTATGGGAAGAAAGATATACAGCAACCTGAAGAAGGCTATACAGTATATTATTTCCATTCACATTCCTATCATTCTTACCGTATTCCTGCCCTTGCTGCTGGGATGGAAGTATCCCAATATTTTCACCCCTGTGCATGTTATTTTCCTAGAGCTTATTATGGGTCCAACCTGCTCTATCATGTATGAAAATGAGCCTCTTGAAAAAGGCCTGATGCTACAAAAGCCCAGACCACTGACCACAACCTTCTTCAATGCTAAAGAACTTTTTACAAGCATCCTGCAGGGCTTGATGATAACTTTGGGTGTTTTGAGCATCTACAGTTATGCGGTTTATACGGGCTGTAGTGAGGCAGCAACAAGGACCATGGTCTTTACAGCATTGATAAGCGCAAACATTTTTCTTACATTAGTAAACCGTTCGTTTATATATTCCGTGATGTCGACATTTGCCTATAAAAACAATTTAGTGTCTCCTATTATATTCACCACAATTGCACTCGCAGGGTCTGCGCTATTTATAAATCCTTTATTACATTTTTTCCAGTTCGAACGAATTCATGCGTTTCAAGTTGTGCTCAGTGTGCTGATTGGTTTTATCTCGGTTATCTGGTTTGAAGTTTTGAAGTGGGTAAGACGAAGACAAATAAGGTGATAATATATTAAGTTTCCTTCGTAAGCCTTTATTAGCAATTATTTATCTATAGAAGCTTTGCGGAATACTATTTCCCATAATAATATTATCGGGGAACGACAGGATATTGTAAATTGGATGAATTAATTTTATCGCCCCTGTGTGCCGGGGGTTTGTATTAATTTGAACCAGCTTTATGTTGAAATCGTTTAACCTGCTGTTATTTTTACTTGTAATAAGCTACCAGTTAAGGTGCCAGGTGCAACCCAGCGATGGCAGCACTCTAAATTACATACTTATAGGTTTTTCATTTCAGTCTCCGGGACAGGTAAGTAATTGTGATCTTGAAATTGCAAAGGGACATTATTTTAATGAAGATTCATTTAAGCAAAATATTATCAACACACTTTCCTGTAAGGGAAATAAAGTCATCGCGGAGGTACCGTCATTCGGGACTGAATATACCTGGCGTTACAGATATTCTGAGGGACATTCCCAAACTATCAAGAGCCGATTATACCATTTCAGCACTGGTACATTTCCCGATGTTGATACTACTAAATTCCGGCTAAGGATATTAAATCCTGCCAGAAAATTTAAAGATGCTTATGTTTTAATAGACAATAATGGGGTGATGTATGATATGAAGGGGCACCCTGTCTGGTTTCTTCCGAAGAAGGTAAATGATTCTATGCTTCCTAAAAATTCTACTGTGCCGCCAAGGGACCTGAAACTTACGGACAGGGGCACTATGACTTTATTACTGGATGAGCAGGCATGCGAGATCAATTATAATGGTGACATTTTATGGAGGGCACCCAGTAGCGGAAAGGTAAGCGGCGAAAAGGGGTATGAGCATTACCACCACGAGTTTACAAGACTAAGTAATGGGCACTATATGATATTGGGTTATGATAATGCACCATGGCCACCGGAGCAGCCATCGGAAAAAGAGACTGACGTTCATGCGGTTTCTGCTAAAAAGAAAAGGCCAAACTTTTTGTTTGGAACGATCATAGAGTATGATGATAAGGGCAATGAAGTGTGGTACTGGAAATCTTCGCAGTACTTTAAGCAGACTGATATGGCCTATTATAATACTACCAGGCTCAATATTAATGAGATGTCTGATATGCATGAGAACGGGTTTTATTTTGACGAAGCGCATAAAATGGTTTACCTGAGTTTCAGAAACATCAACCGGATACTTAAGATTAAATACCCTGAAGGTAATGTGGTAAATGATTATAGCGGATGGTATAAGGCAGATGGTCATTCCGGGAAAAGAGATGTTTTGTTTTGCCAGCAGCATTGCATCAGGCGATACGGAAAGAAGTATTTATCGTTGTATGACAATAATGCCTGCAATACCGGGCAGGCACCTAAGGTGCTGATATTGCAGGAGCCGGGACCAGGCAAAGAGTTTCTGAAAAAAATATGGGAATATGATTGTGCCCCGGAAAATGATTTCTCGAAAAGCAGTACTGTCAGTGGCGGCAATGTGCTGGACATTGGTGGCAATAATCTGTTTGTGAGCATGGGCGGTGAGTATAGTAAACTATTTATCGTAAATAAAAAGAAAGAGATTTTATGGGCTGCACTTCATGAGAAATGGAATATGCTGACGAAGAAGTGGGATATCGTGTTACTATACAGGGCGAGCATTATAACTGAGCCTAAAGATATGGAAAGGTTGATATGGGAAGGGAACTAGTGTTAAGTTAATTCTGTAATGACGGATAAAGTC
>CAIYVS010000183.1 GCA_903929655.1 uncultured Bacteroidota bacterium
AAAATAAAAGAGCGGGTTTTTAAAGCCCGTCTTTTCTAAGTTTAAGAAAATTATCAAAAAATATAGAAAAATGCGGATTGGGCTATGCTTGTGTTTTTTGATGATGATAAGTGATGCGCAGGCTAAAAGGATTGATGCTGCGGTATCTCATACCCTCTTTTATCTGCAGGAAAAAGGGAACATGAAAGCCTATGTGGAAACTTACTGGGAGATCAACCCCAAAAGCATCTATTTTGTAAAAACAGATACCAATATCAGCGCCCGCATCAAAACAAGTATTATTTTCAGCAACGATAGCGGCGTGGTAAATGAAGACCATTTTATTTTGCAAACCCGGCCTGTAACAAGTATTGCTGCCAGCCTGGCGCAGAGCATAATAGAATCGCATCGCTACATGATGCCCTATGGCAAGATAAAAATGCAGGTGCTGCTGACAGATATGGCTGATACTTTTAACCATTACAACTATACAGATTCGTTTACAATAGCCAGGCACGATGCAAGCACATTTTATAGTGGCATAGAATTATTGGACACCGCTTTTTCGTCGCAGATACCGGGCGCGTTTCAGAAAAACAATATGCAGCAGATACCGCTAAGCAGCAATTTCCTGGATGAGAACCGCAACCGCCTCTACTATTATTTCGAGCTGTACCATACAGACCTGTTAAGCCCGGAGGATTACCCTCTGTTGCAGGAGCTGTATATCGCCCGGAAAACAGAAGACCCCCCATTTCCTGCATTTCTGAAGAGAGATACCATTACTTCAAAAGAAGCTAAAGACATTTCCCCCATGCTGGGAAGCCTGGATATATCTACACTTACATCGGGTAACTATTTTATAAATGTGGCACTCGTAGGCACTCATAAAAACAAAATAGCTGGCGCTTCCTTGTTTTTTCAAAGGCTGAACACCAAACCAATTGCAGTTGACAGCGCTGCTTCGGCATCTATTGACAGTGCAATTGAGCAAGTAAAGGTCCTGGACCTGAGAAAAACCTTTATTGCCAAGTACAACCTGGGGCAGGTAAGGTCCATTTTAAGAATGCTCCTGCCCGTATCTGATGCAATAGAAGTACAAACCATTAATGGCTTTTTAAAGAACCCCGAAGAATTGTACATGCGTTATTTCATCTACAATTTCTTCAGCAATATAAATCGCAAGGATCCTGAAAAAGCATGGAATGAATTTACAGATAAAGTACGCGAAGTAAATAAACTGTTCGGCTCCTCTTCTACACCCGGCTACGAAACAGAAAGAGGAGGCATCTATTTAAAATATGACAAACCCGACGAGCGCGTAATTGTAGAAAACGAATCCAACACTTACCCCTACGAGGTTTGGCAATATAATACACTGCGTACCGCAAATAAAAAAGTGTCGAATGCGGTTTTCCTGTTCTACAAACCTAATGGTTTAATATCCGGCTATACTTTATTACACTCCACCGTACCCGGTGAGGTTAGGAACCCGAACTGGCGAAATTATTTATACCTGAATGGTAAAGGCAGCGGAGACAATAATGCAAGGGCAGAACAATACATAGGGACCCGCTAAAAGCAGTGGATATAAAAACTTTCCTAAATTTATATTTCAATTATGGAGCACACATTTTATAAATACCACGGCACAGGGAATGATTTTATTATCATGGATAACAGGAAGAAAAAATTATCCCTTGACACCGAACAAATAGCAAAACTCTGCGACAGGCATTTTGGAATAGGTGCAGATGGCCTGATGCTGCTGGAAGAGGCAGAAGGATATGATTTCAGGATGGTTTATTATAACTCAGACGGGAAGGAAAGCAGTATGTGCGGGAATGGGGGACGTTGTATGACCGCCTTTGCACACAAACTGGGACTGGTGGAAGACGAGGCCAATTTTGTGGCCATAGATGGCCCGCACAAGGCCGGTATATTGCCCGATGGCCTGCTAAGCCTGCACATGAAAGATGTGGAAGAAATTGCCATTCATGATAATTATACCATTCTTAATACAGGCTCACCGCATTATGTGTTATGGGTAAAGAATGTGAAAGACATGGACATTTATAATGGAGGCCGCAAAATACGCAACCAGGCAGAGTTTCAACCAAATGGCATTAATGTAAATTTTGTAGAAAAAATTGGTACCGGATTATGGGTGCGCACTTATGAGCGTGGTGTAGAAGACGAAACATTAAGCTGCGGCACAGGCGTCACAGCATCGGCCATAGCCAGTACAGGAACTCACAAAGGCGAATACAATAAAGTTGTAAATACACCGGGAGGTATTCTGCAAGTCTCCTTTACAAAAGATACAGGATCATCTGCAAAGAACGTGATATTAACAGGCCCGGCTGAATTTGTATTTGAGGGAATGATTGAGATTGATTAAAGGGTTAAAAAGGTAAAGAGGTAAAAGGTTAAAAAAGGTAATAGATAGAGATTGAGTTTGAATATTAGAAGAGCGCAACTATTGAGTATTGTTTATATTTTCGAAATATGAAAAAGCCTTATGGTTCATTTTTGTTAATTGCAATACTAATCTCATTTTTATTAACTGGCTTTCTATTTGGCCTTAGAAATATAAGCCCGGATCCTACTCCACCCTTAACTTTTAAAATTGCATTTCCTTTCATTATTCTTTTTTTAGTTTTTTTAATTTTATTGTTTTGTTTAATGTCCGGTATCTATTGGTTAATTATTATATTGATGATCGAATTAGAACGTGTTCGCCGATGCATTCATTGCGATGATTGAC
>CAIYVS010000184.1 GCA_903929655.1 uncultured Bacteroidota bacterium
CCAGAACGGTGCCAACGCCATGAAAGCTAAATATAGGGTGAATGTTGGACCCAAAAAAAATTTCTGTGTTATCGCGAGATTGCGTCGTTCCAACGACGTTCTAATTGGGCGACAAATCAGTATTTCAGCTTGGGAGGTTCCTGGTCAAGCCCGCAATGACAAAAGGGGAGGAGGTTCGGGGTTGTGTATTCGGGCACAAGCACGCAGGCACACGGAGTGCTGCTGCATGCGCCAGCGTGGGCAATATATAATGGTACTGCCGATCTCATAAGATTTGTTGGGATTAAAGCATAGCCTTTAAATATCATACAAACATGTCAGCATCTTGATTCTTATCATACCGGGTACTGATGCCGGTCATCATAATAAAGAGAAATGAGGACTACATTTATAATGGAATAATACCGAATTTTAATATAATAATCCGGAATAGCATTATAAACGTTAATAAATCGACTCTGAATGGAACAAAATGAACAAATAACAGCAATGCCAAGAATAGGCGATAAAGCTCCTGAATTTAAGGCTGTAACTACCCAGGGAGAAATTAACTTCCCTTCTGACTATAAGGGAAAGTGGGTGATCCTTTTTAGCCATCCTGCAGATTTCACCCCGGTTTGTACATCTGAATTTATGACTTTTGCAAAAATGGAACCTGAATTTAATGCGCTGAATTGTCAATTAGTAGGTTTGTCTGTTGATGGATTATACAGCCACATTGCCTGGTTAAGAACAATCAAGGATAAGATCGAATTCAAGGGAATGAAAAATATGGAAGTCACGTTTCCTTTGATAGAAGACATCACTATGAATGTGGCGAAAAAATATGGAATGATCCAGCCCGGTGAAAGTTCTACTAAAGCAGTAAGAGCCGTTTTTTTTATTGACCCTAAAGGAATGATTCGTGCCATCATTTATTACCCGCTTTCCTTGGGCAGAAATTTTGATGAATTGAAAAGAGCACTCATCGCAATGCAAACAGCTGATACATACAGTATTGCCACACCTGCAGATTGGCGCCCGGGAGATGATGTAATTGTACCAACAGCAGGCTCTTGTGGTATAGCAAAAGAAAGAATGGAGAGCAACGATGAAATGACTTGTTACGATTGGTTTTTCTGCACTAAACCCTTAGCAATTGAAAAAGTATTAGTTAAATAGAAACCTTACATAAATAGCATGGAAGCACATTATTATAATGTAGACATAAATTGGAATACGGAACGCAAAGGGATCATGTGTTCGCCGGAATTAAATAAGGATGCCGGCAGTTGCATTGAAGTGGCAACACCGCCCGAGTTTCCGAAAGGTATGCCTGGTATATGGTCGCCAGAGCATTTGTTTACTGCTGCTGTAAGCAGTTGTTTAATGACCACATTTTTATCAATTGCAGAGAATTCGAAACTCGCATTTACGGGTTTCAGTTGTAAATCAAAAGGGAAGCTGGAGCAGGTGGATGGCAAATTTATGATGAGTGAAATTATCCTTGAGCCTACTGTAACTATTACCGATGAAAAGGACAGGGAAAAAGCTGAAAGGGTTTTACAAAAATCAGAAGCAGCCTGCTTAATTTCAAATTCTGTAAAGTCAAAAGTTACCATGACTCCGATAATCATTGTAAAATAATAGCAACAGATTTTGAACGAGGTATTCAGGAGCTAGCTTTTGAAAAAATAAATAGCATTGATCACTACCTAAAATAAAAACATCATGTCAAAACCACATATTGTAATGCTTGGATGCAACTTTGCGGGTCTTACCACGGCAAGGTATATTCATGCTTTAGTAAAAGACAAGGCATCCATTACCATCATTGACCGTAAATCCCTGCTCACTTTTGTTCCTAATATTCCGCTTCAGGTATTGGCAAACATCAACCCGGCTATTGATTTACAATACAAGTTTATGTCGTTCTTAGAGCATGATGGAAGCGAATTTATACAGGCAGAAGTCATTACAATTGATGCAGACACAAATACTGTTTTTTATCAGCCAAATGAAAGGCCGGGGCATCCTGTACGCAAAATTAAATACGATTATTTAGTTATTGCTTTGGGCAACCGTTTGGCTTATGATGCTATTGATGGCTTTAGTGAGAACGGACATAGTGTTACAGACACATTTTTAGGTAACCGCTTAAGAAACTATTTGCATAAAGATTATAAAGGAGGTCCGATAGTCATTACGTCTGATGTTTTTCACCAGGGTAAAAGTGATAAACTGCCAAAAGATTTACCTGTAGCTATGACCGCTTGCGAAGGCCCTCCGGTTGAATTGGCTTTTTCATTAGCACACTGGCTGGAGAAAAATCAAAAAGGGAATGCTGCTACAGTCTATTTATCTACACCGGCAAAAGTAATTGCCGAGGATGCGGGTGAAACCATTTTGCATCAATTATTACCTATGATGACAAAAATGGGATATCATTACCAGGCAAACACGAATGGAATTAAAAAAGTTTATGCCGGTGGAATAGCATATAATGACGGCTCTACCCAGGAAGCAGAAATATCCATTCTTTTTCCTGACTGGCAGGCACATGCTTTTTTGAAAGAACTACCATTTACCGATGATAAAGGATTTGTAATAACTGATCTGTACATGCGGAACCCTGACTACCCAAATATTTTTGCTGTTGGTGACGCCGCTTCTCTTACTGTTCCCAAAATCGGTTCATTAGGTCATATGGAAGCCGAGGTATTGGCAAATACCTTAGCAAAAGAATTGGGCATTATTACAGGAGAAATTAAGCCTTTAGAATTTGAACTATTGTGTATGGGAGATATGGGAGGCATAAAAGGGTTCTATATGCGAACCAACGAGTGGTGGGGAGGTAAAGAAAGCCATTTGGAAATGGGTATTACACCATATGCGCTTAAAATGGGCTTTAAGCAAATGTATTACACGCTTGGCGGTAAAATACCTCATTGGGGATTAGCATTGAGTGAAATTGTAGGTGATCACACAGTGGTATAAGCAGAGTTCGGAATAAGCATCCCGAATACCATCCACAGCTCAGCGAAGCCTTATTTCACTTCGTTACAACAGCATCAAATCTTCATATTTTCAAACAGGCTGCCAGCCTGCCTCCCAGCCCATTAACATTTTTCTTCCCGCTCCCACAGCCACTCTCAGAGAAAAATTTGGATTCGCCTCCTTCATGATAGTATCTTTGGTATGAATTTAACTAAATATTAAATTTAAACTAATAAATTATTTATAAATCCTTTAAAACCGCGGTAAAAACAGGAAATGAAAGCTCCCCAAACAGATACAAAACAGCCCAAAAAGGAAGCCAAATGTCCCTCTTAGGAAGAAAAGCGGAAAAAATATTTTGAACCCCAAAAAGTCCGGCAAAAACGATCATAAATAATTTAAAATCATTATTATACAATTTAATTTAAAATAACATAACAAACAGAAAATGTCGAAAAGCGGAAAAAATATTGGACAGGAAAAAAGGGATACAGGAAAAAATATTTCCCCTGTTAACGCAAGATTGTCTCACCGTTCCGCAGACGGGCTTCATTCCTCAGCAACGGTAAAAACAGGAAACCAAAGACCCTTCAAAGATACCCAAACAGCCCAAAAAGGAAGCCAAATGTCCCTGACAGGAAGAAAAGAGGAAAAAATATTTTAAGCTCCGAAATCTCTTTAAAACGATTGTAAATAATTAAAAATCAATATTATACAATTTATTTAAAACCATAAAAAATCACAAAAAAACCAAAAAAGCGGAAAAAATTCCAAAAAACGGAAAGCGGAAAGCGGAAAAAAATTGCATTGGAAATCTGAACTTGAAAATTTGCAAAGGCACCTTTTTTCGCGCCCCCCATGAGCAGTCCGCTAAATCAGGAACCGAACCTTGCCAATCGACAGAGCTCTATCTCTTGACAAGCGGAAAGTCAGTGCCCCACAATCGGGCGACTTGCATAACACGCAGCAGAGCTGACCCTTTGGCACGCGGAGCAATTTGCCAAAGAGCCTGCCTGCATTGCGAGGAACGAAGCAACCTATCCGATTTAAAGTTCAGGCAAAAAGAAAGTAAATATCGCGTTGAGCATTACAATGTCCGACACGGCACAAAATTGGGCATCAATCAGGCATCCAAATAACTACATAAATAATTGATAAACAATAATTTAAAACAAAAACAACCACAAAAAATGCCCTGCTTTTCACTTCATCGGGCATCGGGCATAAAGAAATAAAAACGGAAGATGACAACCGCTAAGTTTCACATTAGCATATTGGTACATTAGCACATTAAATTCCCTACCTTTGCGCCTCTCGTTTTTATGCAAAAAAATATTAGGAATTTCTGTATTATAGCTCATATAGACCATGGTAAGAGCACCCTGGCTGACCGCCTTCTTGAGTTCACTAAAACCATCAGCAGCCGCGATATGCAGGCCCAGGTGCTGGATGATATGGACCTGGAGCGCGAAAAGGGCATTACCATTAAGAGTCATGCCATACAGATGGATTATATATACAAGGGCCAGCCTTATACCCTGAACCTGATTGATACCCCCGGTCATGTGGATTTTAGCTACGAGGTGAGCCGCGCTCTGGCGGCCTGCGAGGGTGCGCTTTTGCTGGTGGATGCCAGCCAGGGCATACAGGCACAGACGATCAGCAACCTGTACCTGGCGCTGGACAATGACCTGGAGATCATCCCGGTGGTGAATAAGGTGGATATGGACGGGGCCATGATACCGGAAACCAAGGACCAGATGATGGACCTGATTGGTTGCAAGGAGGAAGATATCATACTGGCCAGCGGTAAAAGCGGCATTGGTATAGAGGAGATACTGGCGGCCATTATAGAACGCATACCTGCCCCTGCAGGCAATCCTGATGCGCCTTTGCAGGCGGTGATATTTGATAGTGTTTTTAATTCTTTTCGTGGCATCATAGCTTATTACCGTGTGTTTAACGGCACTTTAAGGAAGGGCGATAAAGTAAAATTCATACATACGGACGCTGAATATGAGGCTGCGGAGGTGGGCATTATGAAGCTGGCTTTGACTCCCAAACAGGAGGTGAAGGCGGGTGATGTGGGCTATATCATAACGGGTATTAAGAATGCCCGCGAGGTGAAGGTGGGTGATACCATTACAGTGGCCAATAACCCTACACACGAGATCGTAAAGGGTTTCCAGGAAGTGAAGCCGATGGTGTTTGCGGGCATTTTTCCTGTAGATACAGACGATTTTGAGGACCTTAGGGACTGCATGGAGAAACTGCAGCTGAATGATGCTTCGCTGAGTTTTGAGCCTGAAACGAGCCAGGCGCTGGGCTTTGGTTTCCGTTGTGGTTTCCTGGGCATGCTGCACATGGAGATCATTCAGGAAAGGCTGGAACGCGAGTTTAACCAGACGGTGATCACTACGGTGCCGAACGTGAGCTTTCATGCTTATACTACGCGGAACAAGGACAAGATGATCATTGTAAATAACCCCTCTGAGATGCCGGACCCTACTTTTATAGACCGCATCGAGGAGCCTTTTATAAGGGCGCAGATCATTACGCTGCCGGATTATATTGGTAATATCATGAGCCTTTGCCTTGGTAAACGCGGTATGCTCATCAACCAGCATTACCTCACCCCTACCCGTGTTGAACTGATATTTGAATTGCCACTTACGGAAATCGTTTTTGATTTTTATGATAAACTGAAATCGTCCACCCGTGGTTATGCCTCTTTCGATTATAGTCCGCTGGACTACCGCGACAGTGATATTGCCAAGATGGACATATTGCTGAACGGGGATAAGGTGGATGCGCTGAGTGCACTGATACACCGCAGCCGTGCCAATGATTTTGGAAGAAAGCTGTGCAGCAAACTAAAGGACTTGTTGCCGCGTCAGCAGTTTGTTATAGCCATACAAGCGGCCATAGGTGCCAAGATCGTGGCCCGCGAGACGATCAGCGCGATGCGTAAGGATGTAACTGCGAAATGTTATGGTGGTGATATAAGCCGTAAACGTAAGCTGCTGGAGAAACAGAAGGAGGGTAAGAAGCGCATGCGCCAGATAGGTAATGTGGAGATTCCGCAGGAGGCGTTTTTGGCGGTGCTGAAGCTGGACGAGTAATTTAATGTGCAAATGCGGGAATATGCAAATGTGCAAATGGAGAACGCGTTCATGTGCAACAATTAGTTGGCAATTGGCTGTTTGCACTTCGCTTTGCGGCTTATCAGTTTTCTTTATTTATCAGGCCCAGCACTGAAGACATCACGAGGCTCATTATCAGGATCATTCCTACCATTTCTATCTTGTCTTTTATTCATCATCCGGGAGCATTTACAATAGCCTGAGGGGCCATCAACCCGTATAATATAAATTAAAACAAAAACTATGCCATTCTGCACAGGAACAGGGATTTGAGAAAAGTTTTTTATTATTTAGCAATTTTGCTAAATTTATGAATTATGGCTACGAAAAGCAGGGCTGAACGGGAGTTAATGGATTTTGATATGGTGTTTAAGGCGCTGGCTCACCCCAGCCGCCGGTATATACTTACCGTGCTGCTGGCGAAGGGGGACGAGATGAATGCGGGGGAAATAGTGAGCAAGCTATCTCATAAATGGCCTACTATAACAAGGCATCTGAGACAACTTGAGCATGCAGGTCTTGTAAAGGTGAAAAAAGTGAGTACACAGGTAGTGTATCATTTAAACAAAGAAAGAATGCAAAGCGTGCTGGAGAACTGGTTACAATTTTTTAAATAAAAAATAATATACAATGGGAAACTTAGCTTTTGCAATGTACAAACCTAAAAAAGGGAAAGAACAGGAAATGAAGGATA
Organism: uncultured Bacteroidota bacterium; assembly: GCA_903929655.1. Taxonomy (GTDB): domain Bacteria; phylum Bacteroidota; class Bacteroidia; order Chitinophagales; family Chitinophagaceae; genus JABDGU01. Next base: position 6,814 of record CAIYVS010000184.1, read on the forward strand.
TCCTTAAAGATCATCTCCCCACCCTCAGGAAATATGAACTGATAACTGATAAGGGGCACTTCTTTGCACAATCTGCAGACGGTACATTGATAGAGATATTTGAATGGGCATCTGATGAGGCTAAAAAGGCTGCACATGAGCACCCGGCCATTATGCAGATGTGGGGCAAGATGATGCCTATATGCGATTTTCCTGCTATGAAGGATTTGCCGGAGGCTGCAAAAAGCTTTCCAAATTTTGAACTGCTTGGATGATTTCTCAATTCAACTTTTTCATGTAGGTTTGTTATCCTTATGAAGAAAATATTGCTTGTTTTATTTACCCTTTCTGCATGCCTCATAAGGACGCAGGCGCAGGACATCAAAACGATCAAGCTGAAACACCAGACGATCGCTTTTTCGCCCAGGGATTTCCAAATAGTTGGGGTGGTGGATGACAGGCCTGATACAAGCGTGATAGAACTCGCTGTTGGTGTCGTGCCACAGCTTGTAGTTGGTGTTGACCTCGGCGCGGTGGTAGTGAAAGACCTCG
>CAIYVS010000185.1 GCA_903929655.1 uncultured Bacteroidota bacterium
AGCATCACAGCGACTGAATGGAATATGAGCTCCACCATTCAAACCCCGCATTTTTCAAGCGGTATTTATTTTATGCGTATAGCCATCGGTGATAAACAGTACCTGCAGAAATTATTGTACTATTGATTCAAATGCTTATACCAGAGGTTTAATGGGCAATAATGTTTCTTGTCTGGTGGCTTTTCCCCAATTGTCCATTAGTTCATTTTGATGAATAGCAGCCCATTCAATGACAAGACCTAAAACTCTTGGAGGCAAATATCCACTCCATAGTTCCAGGTTTTTAATGTCAATGATTGCTTTATGTTCAGCATAATCAGCATGAAAATGTGGAGGATTATGTTCCCGGTAATACATCTTAATAATAATGCCAAGAAAAATGCTAATCTGCGGCATGATAAGATGGCTTATGCAATAATAATGACGGGTCTGTTTTCAATATTTCAGCATAGATATTGTCAGCATCAATTTCCAGTTCTTCCGACCAGGATATTGCCGTGCCGTCAGTGTAAACGTTTTGAAAAGTGTGTTCATCTTTCAATACTTGAAAAATGCCTTTCTGAACCAGGCTGTTTAAATCAACTATACCTGAAACTCCATCATCAAAAACAACTTTGATTTTATATCCGCTTAACGCTTTTACATCTATTGCTTTCATATAATGCAAAACTAAGTATTTTATATTGAAACTTATACCAATAAGACTTGTGAATTGCGGTAAAACCCTATTTATTAAACAGTATCTTAAAATAGAAAGAAGGCTTACGCAATTGGTCTCTCATGTCCATATCTGTGAACATACACGAGATGGTATTTTTTAAAGACGGACTTTTATAGGCTTTATTCACAACATAATTAAACAGCCAGGGGTATTTGCACAAACGCTGCATGGCAGTGCTGATCCTGAATTCATCACCCAGGCGTTTATAAACTACATCGTCATAAGTTTGTTTAAAGAACTCCTTGCTATAATCCTTTTGCGCTATTGACTTCTGTATAGCATCTGCCGCAAGCATACCACTGTATAGTGCATTGCCAATACCCTCACCACTGAAAGGGTCAATGAGGCATGCCGCATCACCAGTAAGTATAAAATGATCTCCTGAAAGAGCTTGTTTCTCAGTGGCTAATGGTAATCCCCATCCTTGTATCTTGTCGATCAGGTGGGCATTAGCAAAACGCTTACTGATAGCAGGATTGGTCTTAATAGCATTCAGCATCATCTCGCGCAGGTTTATTTTCTTTTTCCTGATCACTTCCGATAAAATGCCTACACCTACATTGGCCTTTCCGTCCGGCAATGGGAATATCCAGAAATAACCCGGCAACATTTCGGGTAAAAAATGAAGCTCAATAAAATTATCGCTGTGCATGTCGCTCACACCTTCATAATAAGCCCTTAGTCCCACAGCATAAGTCTTGGGCGATGTATCCGCATTAATGAACTTTTTCCTTACAGCGCTTTTATCTCCGTCTGCTCCCACTATAATGCGGCTTATAATTTCATACTCCTGCTGGTTTTGCCTCATTCTCACACAGACCATTCCATCTTCCTTTATTTCTATATTCAACACCTCTGCCTCCTGGTAAACACTGCAATAGGCTGATGCCCTCATTTTTTCAAAAAGAAAATTATCAAATTTCAGTCGGCTCACAGTAAAGCCTGGGGCTTTTGTTTCCTTTGTTCTCTTGGCTGTAAAAGGTATATCCAGGTCCCTGCCATTGGGTGCAACAAATTTGATCCCCCACGATGGCAGGAATTCTTTATCCTTGTCCAGTATTTCTTCCAGCCATTCAGGATTTGCCCTTTTAATTACGAGCGCAGTTTTACCACTGCATGCGTCACCGCATACCTTATCTCTCGGGAAAAGCGCTTTCTCAATAACAATATGAGCTATCCCTGCCTTCGACAAAAAAAATGAAGTCCCTGTACCAGCCGGTCCCGCCCCAATAATGATCACTGGTGTCTCCAGTCGTTGATCTGCCATTTAATGTTTAGAAAATATTTTGTTCACTCAAAACTTATGACTTACGACTAAAGACTTACGACTACTTCACCATATACATCACTTCCTTCACCAACTTCACAGTACGTGGCACATCTGGCAGATAAAGCGCAACCAGGTTGCCTGCATAATGCATATTGGCATCTGCAGAGCATATCCGGCGTATCGGCGCATCCAAATAATCAAACGCTTCTTTCTGTATGCGGTAACTGATCTCGGACGATATACTGGAGAAAGGCCACTGTTCTTCCACAATAACAAGGCGGTTTGTTTTCTTTACAGACCCTACGATCGTATGCCAGTCTAGCGGACGTATTGTGCGCAGGTCTATCACCTCGGCACTAATATTTTCTTTGGCAAGTTCTTCTGCCGCGCCCATCGCCACCTTCATCATCTTGTTATAAGACACGATGGTCACATCAGTACCTGCACGTTTCACGTCGGCCTTGCCTATAGGTATCAAATATTCTTCTTCGGGCACTTCGCCCATATCTCCATAAGCAACCTCACTTTCCATAAATACTATAGGGTCCTCATCACGTATAGCCGATTTCAAAAGCCCTTTTGCATCATACGGATTGCAGGTAGATATAACCTTCAGTCCCGGAACATTGGCATACCAGTTTTCGAAAGCCTGCGAGTGTTGCGCACCCAATTGCCCTGCAGAACCATTTGGCCCGCGAAATACGATCGGGCAGGTAAATTGCCCTGCACTCATCGATACTACTTTGGCAGCATGGTTCACTATCTGGTCTATAGCCAGTTCAGCAAAATTCCATGTCATAAATTCTACTATCGGGCGGGTATTATTCATAGCAGCACCCACACCTATGGCAGCAAAACCTAATTCTGTAATAGGAGTATCAATAATCCTTTTAGGCCCAAATTCATCCAGCATGCCCTGGCTCACCTTATAGGCGCCATTATATTGAGCTACTTCTTCACCCATCAGGAAAACCCGCTCATCGCGGCGCATCTCTTCTTCCATTGCCTCTCTTAATGCCTGGCGCAGAGCTATTGTTCGCATAAATGTTTTATTATTTATTAATTATTATTGCTTTTACTTTTTACTTACGACTATTTAAACCGCCCAAAGATAATAATAAAGGCTTTATTTCTCCGGGTGAAAAGTAACAACGCTGCTGGTGCCGTTTTCCATGAATCTTAGTTTCATCGCAGTGTCGTTCAGCGATATAATGCCCATCTTCACTTCTTCCAGCGAGCCTATTCCGCCCAGTGGACTAAGGGTAATCCCCGTATCAGAGTCCAAATGCCATTTCATAGAATCGGTCCTGCCACTGAAAGTAAGTATCGCCACACTGTCTTTCCTGAACTCAAAAACCGTACTTTTCACTGCCCCCTCCTGCATCACCCGCACACTGTCTAGTTGTATTTGTAATTCATGTTTCAGGCTGTCCATATTGTTGGTGCCGTATAGGTTCATATTGGTCGCAGCATCTGTATTTTTCCCTACAGTATCAATAAATATCTGCCCTTGTTTCATAATGCTGTCCATATCCTTACTTTCCAACTCTGTGGCATGCCATGTTTTGCTAAGTACGGCACGCTTATTTTGCTTGCAGGAGAATAGCGCCAGGGGCAACACTAAAATAAATACGATCTTTCTCATCTTTTGTTTTGTAGTCTTATTATTATTGTAGTAATAGTTCAAAATAATCTTTCCATTCCCGCTTGCTCAGTATGCTTTCCAGCCCGGCAAAATTAGCCTTATCCGTCACCCTGGGGTAGGCCTGTTTCAGGAAGGCATAGCGTTCAGGGTCTGTGGCAAGGGTAGTGGCCAGCACTCTCACCTGGCTGCTGCTAAAGCAATTGCGCAAATTACCTAAAAGAAATTTCAGGCGCTCATTATCATTCTTTTGCAAAGATTTAATATAAATATCATCATAGGCCTTTTCTGCTATAGGTTCCACACATTTTCCTTTAGGTATAGCAGGTTTCTTGGTGTTTTCTCTGGCTGCAACTGCAGGTTTATTAACAGGCGTGCTGGGATATTTACTCAAAGCTATATTTCCTTCAGCTTCATCTGTTTTTTTAATGCTTTCTTTTTTTAGGGTTTTGGGTATAGTAGGCACTTTTTTAATGGCCGGAGCATTGTTATAGTCATCAGCAAAAGCACTCGTATCCAGTTTCCCTGTTTCATCCTTTGCCCTTACAATGTTTTCCTTTTTGGGCATTTTTGTTTCCTTAATGGCTGGGCTATTATTATATTCATCAGCAAAAGCACTTGTGTCCAGTTTCCCCGTTTCCTCCTTTGGTGCAATAAAGCTTTCTTCTTTTTTTGCGGCTAGCTTATTATAATCTCCTGCAAAGTCAGTACTTATCGCTTTTTCCTTCGGTTTGTCTGCAATAATTGCCTCCGGTTTTTTTGTTATCAGCGAGCTGTCAGCAATATCTGTAATAAGTAAGGCAGTATCATTTGCCATTTTCTTATTAATGTCCTGCGCACTGGCAACTGTCTTCCCCTTCACATCAGCATCCATTTGCTGCTCCGTTACAGTTTCTCCATGCGCATAAGATCGACTCGGCATATCATACAATGCAATAGCCCCATCATAAACAGTAAGCAGAAAAGTTCTGAATCCGTTTTCAGGCACTTCTATTATAAAACGTTGGGGCGGATAGACATTCCCCGGAAAAAGAAAATACACATTTACAGGGCCTGCTGATAATTTCGGAATGATAGCATAGCTCTTGCCATATTGCGGTAGCATCTGGCCATTCACTCTTATGTTGAACTGCAGGTTCTTATCGGCCTGCACATAAATATAGGAATAGGGTTGAGCCTCCGCTTTAGCAAAACACAAAGCAAGACCCAAAACCAGGCTAAAGTATTTCAAAAAATTCCTTCTATACATCTTATTCCAGTTCTATAAGAACAGCTCCTTTTTCTACGGCTGTCTTCTCCCTCACCTTTATAGCCTTTACAGTGGCATCGTGGCTGGCCTTTAGCACATTCTCCATTTTCATGGCCTCCAGTATCAGCATGCCGTCTCCCTTGTTTATTTTTTGTCCTGCTTCCACCAGTATCTTCAGCACCATGCCAGGCATGGGCGCTTTTACAGGCTCCAGTTTCTTGCCTGCTTTCATATCCAGGCCCATACTGCTCAGCAACAGGTCTATAGGTTCCTTTATATGCAGTTGATATACCTGCCCGTTTACACGTAGTGACAATTCTTTCTTCTCCCGGTCCACATTTTCTATTATAGCAGTAAAGCTTCTGCCATTATATAATATACTCACCAGTCCGTTCGGCAAAAATCGCAGGTCCCAGTCGGCAGCCTGCTCGTTTATATACCATGTATCATCCTCATGTTTCACTGAAAACAACGTATGGTTATCAACACTTATTTGAAGCATTTATTCAGGTATATATAATTAATCGGCAAAATTAATCATTTAAGCCGGATGCAATTGTTTAGTTTCTCACAAAATGTGGATGGCATTAGAATATCTGTATAAATATCATGTCTTTACATTGTTGTAAATAAGCGGATTCCAATTGTCATGGCTTGCCCCGACCCGCCATCCCACCCATCTCGCATCAGCGAGAACCCAGGTACTAAGAGCAAAGCCCCACAGAACCCCAAAGCCGAAACTCCCCCGCAACTGTCATGGCGGGCCCCGACCCGCTATCCCACCCATCTCGCCACAGCGAGAACCCCGGGACTAAGAGCAAAGCCCCACAGAGTCCCCAAAGCCGAAACTCACATCCTCAAGCCTCATCCCCGAACTACTGTCATGGCGGGCGCCGACCCGCCATCCCATCCATCTCGCCACAGCGAGAACCCAGGAACTAAGAGCAAAGCCCCACAGAAATCCCCAAAGCCGAAATTCCACCCCAACTGTCATGGCGGGCCCCGACCCGCTATCCCACCCATCTCGCCACAGCGAGAACCCCGGAACTAAGAGCAAAGCCCCACAGAGTCCCCAAAGCTGAAATTCCACCCCAACTGTCATGGCAGACCCCGTCATCAATCCCACCACAACAAGAGTCTATGAAATCCCAGCAAAGCACCCTAAATTTGACAAAGATGAAATACTACGTATACATCCTCACCAACCAATACAGAACCGTTCTGTACACAGGTGTCACCAATAGCATTGAAAGACGAACCTATGAACATAAAGAAGGAACAGGAACTTCCTTTACCTCAAAATACAAATGCAGGCACCTCCTCTATTACGAAGAACACAACGATATCCGTCTTGCAATAGCAAGAGAAAAACAACTCAAAAACTGGAAACGTGACTGGAAAGTTCAACTTATCAAAACAATGAACCCGGATTTAAGAGACTTGGCTGCAGAATGGTGGTTAGGCTAAACAAATGAGATGGCAGGTCAGCGCCAGCCATGACATCCGGAAGAGTCACGATGCTGACAAATAAAACTGACACAAAAAAACATATCCACATTTTTCCTGCCATACCCCATTTCGGCATATAAATTGCGGCATGTATGCAAGCATAAACCCGCAATCAGGTTCTTTTTATAATGCAAAATGCTTGTCCACATTTCTGCATTCTAAAAAAACCTTAAAAAAGCGGCCATAAAGAAGATAAAATATTGAAAACCAACAAATTGAATTAAAAATCAAGAACAATAAGAGACAAAAAAGCGGCCAAATGATTGTGGATATCTATCCGCTGCCAACAGGATTCCCCGTATTCACAAATTTCAAGTATTTTTAAACCCTGATGAACGAGCGAATAGAAAAGCTGAAAGCATTTTTAAAAGAATCCCCCAAGGATTGTTTCCTGAACCATGCCCTGGCATTAGAATACATTAAAATAGGACATGATCTCGAGGCAAGGGAGCGTTTTGAAATGAACATCCATAACGACCCAAATTACATTGCCACTTATTACCATCTGGGCAAACTGCTGGAAAGGGCAGGGCAGAACCCCGAAGCAATGGCCATTTACGAAAAAGGCATGCAGGCCGCCAAAGCGGCAGGCGATATGCATACCTATAGCGAACTGCAGGGAGCTTATGAAGAACTGGCATACTGATATGGATCTCTTAAAACAATTCGGGCTTAACTGGAAAAACAAGCATTTTACTGCCGGCGAAGCGCCTGTACTTTTGGCAGTAAGCGGCGGCGGCGATTCTATGGTAATGGCAAGCCTTTTCCTGCAAAGCAATATCAAATTTGCAGTAGCTCATTGCAATTTTCAGTTAAGGGGCGAGGAAGCAGACAAAGATGAAGAACTGGTGCGCGATTGGTGCGGGCAAAACAATATCAGTTTCTACAACACCCGTTTCGATACCAAAAAAATGTCCGCCGACTGGAAAAAAGGCACACAGGAAACTGCCCGCATACTGCGTTATGAATGGCTGGAACTCATACGTATCGAAAACTCCTGTTCCAAAATAGCCACAGCCCACCATGCCAACGACAATATAGAAACCCTGCTCATGAACCTGTTTAAGGGCACAGGCATCAGCGGCATGCATGCCATACCATTAACAAATGGCTTCATCATCCGGCCGCTTTTATTTGCACAAAAAGAAGATATTGTTGAATACGCCAAAACAAATAATATTCCTTATCGCGATGATGCATCCAATGCCACCGATGCATACCTGCGCAATGCAGTACGCCTGCATATTATGCCCGTAGTAAAACAATGGTTCCCAAATGCAGTGCAGCATGTATCAGAAAGTATAGAACGCTTTTCACAGGCTGAAGAATTGTATAAAAAAGCCATAGAGCAGGAACGTAAGAAACTCATGGAGCAACGCGGCCCGGATATTTATATCCCCATCAGGAAACTAAAACTACGCAGCCCCTTAGAGACCATCTGTTATGAACTCTTTGCGCCCTACGGTTTTTCCTCTGCACAATTGCCTCACATACTTTCCCTGCTGGATGCGGAAAGCGGGCACCTCGTTTCTTCGGCCACACACCACATCATCCGCAACCGCGATTTCCTCGTACTCACCAATGTCCATACCGAAGATACCGGATTGATATTAGTAGAAGCTGCCCCTTGCAGGATAGAAACAGGCAAATATCATTTCACATTTTCAATAGAAACCAAACCTAAAAATATACCCACAGCAACTAATATTGCCTGTTTAGACATGAAAGGAATAGAGTTTCCCCTCATCCTCCGTAAATGGAAAACAGGAGATTATTTCTATCCCCTCGGCATGGGCATGAAAAAGAAAAAGCTCAGTAATTTCTTTATAGATACCAAAGTGCCCCTGCACGAAAAAGAACAGACATGGGTGCTGGAATGTAACAAACGGATAGCATGGATAGCCAGTATGCGCCTGGATGAACGTTTTAAAATAAAAGCAAACACAGAACAAGTATTAATAGTGACATGTGAGGTAAAGGAAAAATAATTGGCCATTCTCATATGTCAGCGGGTTTCAGCGGACAATTTGAACTGTATAGATCACTTTCCGCGAATATCTGCGGGAAAATGGATGTACCCATCTAATCAAAAATGCGGACTCATTAACTGTATAATAAAATTCTGCCCATGCGTAGGATCATAAAAAAAAGTAAATACCAAACCAAACACAGCCCCCCATAAATGCGCATCATGACCCACATTATCCCTGCCTTTACCAGACATATAGGCCGAATAACCAAGATAGCCGACACCGGCTAATATAGCAGGGCAGGGAATAAACCATATATATATTCTTGCCCAGGGCTCCCAGTATATAAATGAAAAAAGCACAGCAGATATGCCACCTGAAGCCCCTAATGCACGGTAATAAGAATTATTTCTGTTTTTAAGAAATGAGGGTAGGGAAGCCACTACAATTCCTGCTAAATACAGCACAAGGAACATTTGGTGTATGCCCAATGCCCCAAATACATTGTTCTCAACAAACGGGCCAAAGAAAAACAAAGCAAGCATGTTGAAAATAAGATGATTCCAGTCTGCATGTATAAAGCCCGATGTAAGTAAACGGTAATACTCAGCAGGCGAATCCATATAGCGTGGGTAGAGTATGAGCCTGCCCATTAATTCATCATTATTAAATGCGGCTATTGAAACAAGTACTGTAATAACTAGTATGATAATTGTATAAGTGCCCATCATTGTGCGAAAATAAGTGTTTAAGAATGATGATAAGGGGAATTATTCAAAATACTGAATGCACGATACACCTGTTCTGCAATAATAAGCCTTACCAGTTGGTGAGGAAAAACAAGCGACGACAGCGACCAGCATTGTCTAGCTTCCTTCCTGATAGTATCGCTAACACCATAAGCGCCTCCTATCAGCAATACCAATGTTTTGGTGCCCTGGTTCATCAACTGCTGGAAGTTTTTGGCGCATTGAGGGGAATCCAATTGCTTGCCGCGTTCATCCAGTAGCACCAGGTAATGTCGTGGCTGCAACTTTTTTAATATAAGCGCCTCTTCCTGTAGTTTGCTTTGTTCTATATCGGTTGTGGATAATTTTTTAGGAGTTTGTAAGAGTACCAGCTCCACATTATTATATGGCTTTGTTTTGCGCAGGTAATATTGTATCCCTTCCTCTATAAAAGACTCATTATCTTTGCCAAGAGACCATATTTCAATATTCATGGCTCGCAAAGATACAGAGTATAATATTTTTTGAGCCGTACTCTTTTTGGGAATCGGGTCTTTTAGAATTTGGAATTTTCGCCTGGTTTTTGGGATTTTTACAAGAAACTCCATATCTTTGCACTCCTTTAGAAAGAAAATGGCCCTGTAGCTCAACTGAATAGAGTATTTGACTACGGATCAAAAGGTTTCAGGTTTGAATCCTGACAGGGTCACAAAGGTTCCGGCATCGATATGTTTGGAACCTTTTTATTTGCACATCTTCCTGTCTCATCTGCTGACAATAATACATATTTAAAATTACCGTAAAAACACCCTTGTAAATATAAAATTCCTGCTTTAAGTTTGTCCAGCTGAGATTTCTGTTAAGAAGTCCACATTATATAAAAACGGTTTCATTACTTTCACTTAAAACAAACATCATGGATTTCAAACAAAAGCTCGGAAAACTCGGAAAACAACCCGACATTATCCTCATCGTTACTGATGAACAAACCACACCAACAGAGAATTACCCGCCGGGATGGGAGGAAGAAAACATGCCCAATCTTACCTTTCTCAAAAAGCATGGATTCAGTTTCAACAGGGCATATTGTAATACCTGCATGTGCTCACCAAGCAGAGCCACCTTGTTTACAGGCACTTACCCTGCTACACACAAAGTTAGCCAGACGCTTACGGAAGGTGGCCCATTGTCGCCCGCTGAACCTGTATTAAGCAATACAATGCCCAACATTATGAATATGCTTTGGGGCGCAGGTTATGACGTACAGTACAGGGGTAAATGGCATATGAGCAAGGGCATAGCTTCTACAGGCTCCAATACTAACTACGACCAGCTTGACTCAGCAGATATAGCTCTTTACGGGGCTATGGGTTGGGTTGCACCGGATGCCGGCGAAGACGTTAACCCATTGAACTTTGGCGGGGGCTTTGCCAATCATGATGCCAAGTATATTGCCCAGTCCATCAAATACCTGAAAGAAGTGAAACTGAGAAGGGCCGCTGGCGACAATACTCCTTATTGCCTGATAGTTTCTCTTGTAAATCCGCACGATGTACTTGCCTATCCTAACACTGCAGGAACGTATGGATACAAATCCTCCGATTGGACCGGACGCGCAATAGGCTTGCCTAAAACAGTGAATGAACAACTAGTCAGGAATAAAAAACCCCTGGCGCAGGAACAGATACTTATTGGTATGGCCGGATTGTTAGGTCCCCTGCCAACTGATGAAGACAAGCTGAATTACGTTAACTTTTATGCTTCTTTGCTTTCTCATGTTGATAAAGAGATCGGGCACCTCACCAAAGAATTATACCAGGAATTTGATGGCATAAGACTGGCTGACAGAGCACTTGTTATACAGACATCCGACCATGGCGAAATGGGGCTTGCACACGGTGGCCTCAGGCAGAAGACATTTGTGGCATACGAAGAAGCTTTAAAAGTACCGATGGTATTTTCTAACCCTATATTATTTGCAGGAGACAGGCCACAGAGTTCTGATGCCCTGGCTACACTGGTAGATATTATGCCTACGCTAATTGAAATAGCAAATGTGTCCAATCCGCCAACTAACCTGGCAGGAACCAGCCTTTTGCCAATCATACAAGACGGCACACCCGTGCAGAGTAGTATTTTATTTACTTTTGATGATACGAAAGCTGGCTCAAATAGCGTGTGGTCGGCAGTAAATGCGGCAAACCGCATACGTTGCATCAGGACCGAAAAATGGAAATACGACTATTATTTCGATACAATGGGAACTTATATCAAGCAATATGAACTGTATGATCTGGAAGCCGACCCTTCTGAATATACTAATCTCGCTTACGATCCTGCCTATAAGGAAATAAGAGAGGATTTAGAAAGGCAATTGCATGAACTGGAGGTAACAAAATTGCGTGCAAAGTCCATAATCTAAGAAAGTAAACCTTTTATGTTTTGATGGGCCTTAATACGATAAGGCCCATCATTTTTATTATATCCGGGCAGGTTTGTCATGCTTTCATAAGAATGCTATTCTATTTCATCTTTAAAACTGATGCCATAATGTTTCAGCTCCGTTAATACGGGTCGGTAAACGGTGGCCATATTGGGTATCAATACTCCTGTTGGAGGGGTGATCCTTTTGTCCAGTACCAGTTTGGTAAGTATGGCTATTGGCAGGCCTACGGTTTTGGCCATGGCAGATAGTTCAGCGCTTTCGCCTGTAAGGGTCATGGTGCTGGTAAGTTTTGTTTTTCTTTCTTTATGCATGTATTCCACTTCATGCTGCATCACGACCAGGTCTTTGTCTTCTGGTCCCATTTTCCATTTGTCCAGCAATATATCCAGCAATATATCTGCTGAAGATGTGCCTTTTGTTGTGATCAGTTTTTCATCGAATAAGCCCAGCCATTTTATCATGCTGATCACTTTGTCATTTTCCGGTAAGTCCAGTTTTTGGGCTACATGGTTTACAAGTGTCCCTGTTTTATAGCCGCTTTTATTTTTCAGCCATGATGCATATGTAAGTCCCGGAGTGTTTGCTATATCCTTATCGTTAGTTAGCCCCAGTTTTATTATTGCATCCCATCCCTTGCAAAAACCAGGATAGCGGAGTGTGGCGCGCATAAATGTTTTTATTTCGGGCACATCATATAGGTCCAGGTATCTTAACGAGTCACGATTAGGGTAGTAAGCGAGATGTCCTAATTCTTCAATTTTTATTTTCTTATTGTCCTCAAACATTTTCTCATAAGGAAGATCTACTTCTTTGCCTTGGGAGAGGTATTTAGCACCTCCATATCCGGCAACAACTACATTCCTTGGGTTCCAGCTGAATTTATAATGCCAGGGGTTTGTATCGCTTTCGGGAGCAACGAGGCCGCCGCAATAGGATTTAAAACTGGTTATAATGCCCGCTACGCGCTGTATGCCATGTATAATATGGCTGGCTGTCATGTGGTCTATACCGGGATCGAGGCCCATTTCGCACATAAACATCAGTCCTGCTTTTTTCACTTCGGCATCCATCTCTTTCATTTCGGGCGAGATATAAGATGAGGTGATGAGGTTCTTTTTATGTTTCAGGCAATCTTTGGCAAGATGAATGTGCAGATGTGCTGGCATTAGGGAGACAACGATATCGGCCCGCTTTATGAGTGGTTCCCGTTCTTTTTCGTTGGTAATATCAATAACAGCTTTCTCTGCAAATGAACTGCCATTTATTTTTTCGCTTATTGCTTTAGCGTCTCCGTCTGCTATTATTATTTTCCATTTTTTGCGGGATGCTTGTGATAAGAGGTATTGAATAAGGTAAACGGATGATTTGCCGGCTCCGGCAACTAGTATAGTCTGCATATCTTCTAAAAAAACATTGATTGAAAAAACTCGCCAAAAATAAAGTTATTGTATCGTTTAACAAATAAATATTCCACTTAACTGTATTTATCTTTCCATTATCGTATATTTATACAAACAAGCACTATTGTTATATGAGTCAACACCGCCACCATCACAGGCGATCGGATACACGGATCAGGTTTGAAGCTTTGATGTTTACCATATATAGTCTTGTTCTGATTTACCTTTTTTATTTCAGCCTGGAATGGAAACTGGAGGGCAATAAAATATTTAATGCCTGGCGCAGTTATTATCCTGCTCTCTTTGAGCTATTGCATCCTATACTTTTTAATAAGTATAATACAATATGGTTCGATTCTATTTTGATCATCATTATTTTCTTTTTTTATAATCGTAAATTTCAAACTCTTATCAGGAGTTCGTATACAAGAGGAATTTATATATTAACGTCCATTATAGCTTGGGTACTCATTATTCTTACTCTTTTATTCTGGATCGGCTACATTTTGAGTTTGCCTATTGTAATGGTTTACTGGATTGGATAATGGTGTAATTTGCATTCTCTTTTCCCTCTTTCTTCCAGTTTTTTTATAAAATTTTTGCTGATGGATTTTAGTGAATTTTTATTTTCCTGATTTACTTTGCTTTGTGTTTTTCGAAAACCATTTTCCCGATTAACCCAATATATGATAGAGCCAATAAGATAAAGAGCTGCAAAAATTCATCATATATGATCGAATTTTACACCAAAGATATGACAGGAGCATGGGTGAATCCAAATATATTTCTGAGAATGGTTGTGGGCGCAGTAAGGAAATTGTTGGTGACAAAATAGACAAGTTTAGGAGGTGTAAAATTAATATGAAATCATTCGTTTTGTAAGGAGCAAGTTTTAATATTACGCCTGAGTATTAGCTGAATTATTTGGCTGAGGAAAAGCAGATGCAAATTTAATTTCGCCGTTCGTGGCTTCTATGTCTTTCAGGATATGAGTAAAAAGCTCAGTTTTGGTTATCCTTCGTTTTTTATAAGCTACAATATAGCGCAAGGTAAATACAACCCAATTGTCAGTTATGACCACAGAAACTATTGGTTCGGAGGAGGTGTCTTCCAGGCGGTATTTTCTTTCCAGTGCCTGCCAATTTTCCTTAGATTTCTCAGAGAAGTCGCCAGCTACTTCCCTGCCGGCATTTAATAGAATTTCTTTGGCTTTTTCGTAATTACTTCCATATTGAACAGGAATCTTAATTTCATCCCATAAGAATGGAAAATCGCCGGAGTAATTGAATACAGGGTCCTTAAAAACAAAACTGTTTGCAACAAAAACAATTCTTCCATTATATATATCTCCGTCCACCCATTGCCCTATCTCCATGATGGTTGTTCGTAAAACACCGATATCCATTACATCGCCTTTTATGCCGCCTAACTGAACCCTTTGTCCCGGTTTGTAAAAACCACCTAGCATGATTGCCAACCATCCGGCAAAAGATACTATTACTTCCTGTAGGGCAAAGGCTATTCCGGCTCCTGCAATTCCGAGTACTACGGACAGATTGTGAAGTTTATCTTTAAAAACAATTGTAAGTAAAATAATAGTTAAAAAGTAAGCGACAAAGCTGCTTAGTTTTTTAGCACGGTAGCGATTGTCTGTATCTTTAATTTTAGTAAAAAGCTTTTTCTGCAGTGTTTTTACTAATACCCAGATGGTTGCTATGCCAATAAATATGGCTGTGGTTTTATCTACTACGGGATTATAAATAATATTTCGAAGCTGGTCATCCATAACCTACTTTTTTAAAAGAACCTGTGACAAACAAAATATACTATTTTATGGTTACAATAAATCAGTTTTTCTCTTTCCTCAAATTCATTTTTGACACTCTTTGGGTAAATATCTGTATTGAATCTGCATTAAGGCGTATTTTCAGCCAATCATTTAGTTTCTTCCGTTCTGATTTGGGAACTTTATTTACAAAACTGCCGACAAATATCAGCGATGTATCTTTCCTGGTGGAGTCTATATTATTCACTATTGCTTTTGTTAAACTATAGGTTTTAATACCGGGGAACAATGCTGTCAGTTCATTCTTTAAATCCGGGAATTGCAGAGTAGTGGTGGTGTCGGTGGTTTGTGCTGTTTTGTTTTTTTTATTTGCATCCTGTTTTGCAAAGACGTCTTCTAAAATGCTTTCTTTTATTTGTGAATAGTCGATCTCTTGTTTTGCTGTGGAGCCTTGCCGGATATAGAGTTGGGCATCGGCAATTTTATATTTCGCTAATCGGTTTTTTAAACTGTCTATTGTTTGTTTGGGAAGGTCATCGCCCAATAGTAAAAGGTTTATTTCTGGCCTCCCTTTTTCGTATTTGAATGTTTTGGTAATGATATGGGTATTGGGAAATTTGAATTCGTTCTTAATAAATATCTCTGCGTTGTTTTCGAAAATACTTTTCTGTACAATATTGTATGCAAGGTAAATGCTGGGTAGGGCGGTTATTACAACAATAAGCAAGATATATCTCATTACGCGTTTTTCGCGGTCCTTATCTTCAAATGCTTTTTTTGGCAGCTTCATATATCTTACTATGAGGTAGGTACTGATGCAGATGAAAACGCTGTTGATGAAGAAAAGATAAAAGGCGCCGAGGAAATAATACCAGTTGCCCATGGCCAGACCGAACCCAGCAGTACATAAGGGTGGCATTAGCGCTGTGGCAATAG
>CAIYVS010000186.1 GCA_903929655.1 uncultured Bacteroidota bacterium
GTCTGCTATTTCCCCAATTTGGCCCAGATTTAATAGCAATAATATATCGCTCTCCATCTTTATCAAATTCCAGATCAATGCCAGTGATACCAGATTTTCTCCCTGAATAGACTTTTTCATTAATAAAAATTGCAAGTCCTTCTAGCCAGTCCCCGAAAATAGTTTCTTCATTTGAAGAAATATGAGCATCAACTAGAGCTTTGACAATTTCCGTGTATTCAAGTATATATTTTGCTTTAAAAAGGTATGGATTTTTCCTTTTTATTACAGTAGATAACTTCAGTTTATCAAGACTTTGTATCCTTTTTTGATGAAAAATCCCAATATTAGTTTCCACGTATTTTACTACGTCGTTTAGGTCTAGTTTTTTCATATTCAGTTAAAGGTTCTAAAAGATATAGGCTAGTTGTTGGTAATTGTTGTTTTACCATTTTATAATATTCTGGCAATATTTCAATTCCAATTGTATTTCTTTTCATTCTATTTCCTACAAAAATTGTGGTGCCAGAACCCATAAATGGATCTAAAACAATATCTCCCTCCTTTGTAAATAATTTTATAAACCATTCCGGCAATTCTTCTGGAAATGCAGCGCTATGATTTTTATTATTACATTCTGTAGCTAAATGCAATACATTTGTTGGATATGCCTTATCTCTCGTTAACCAGTTAGAAATATTTTTACCAAAACCACTTCCAACTTTAGATTCATCTCGAATTTTATCAGTGCTGCTTAAGTTCTTCAAACGTGTTTTTGCCCATTCGCCCATTGGAACCATTACCTCTTGTTGGTACATATGGAACCTTTTATCTTTATTAAATTGCAGAAGTCTTTCCCATGAATCACGAAATCTATTTGGCCATTTACCTGGATAGCTATTTTTCTTATGCCAAATAAATTCTTCTGTCCAAAACCACCCTTGTTTTCGCATTTCAAGTATTAATTCTAAGACATATGTACTTCTTTCACTTTCGACAACTTTCTCTTTAATATTTAAAATAAATGTCCCCGTAGATTTCAAAACTCTTAATAATTCTTCTGTGATCGGCAAAAACCATTCAACATAATTATCAGGATGTATGCCGCCATAAGTATTCTTCCTTTGATCTGCATATGGCGGAGATGTTACAATTAAATCTACTGAATTGCTAGGAATATTTTGTAGTTGCACTTTGCAATCACCTAAAAATAATTCTGTGTGTACTTCCATTTTTCAACTGCTATAAACAAATTTAATTATAAAGTACCTACTTTTTATCAAAACGCAAATAAGTATGTTTGTTAATCCACCTTAAATCCACAATAAATATATTCAGTTTTATGTTTATGACATATCAAAGATTTAAAGAAAAATTATGCTACTAATAAAAGTTTGAGCCTATAACAGACTGGCAGGATTGATAGGCACAAGTTGGCTTATACACAAAGTTGTGCGCCGAAACTTGCGGCAGTGGGTAATTTTCTCAACACAAGCCGTCTGACGCCGAAAAAGGCGTGCTGACGGCTCTTATTAACTCTCGTAAGCCCATTTCAAATAGATAGCTCCCCAGGTAAAACCTCCACCGAAAGCAGCGAGTATAATATTGTCGCCTTTATGCAATCTTTTTTGCCATTCCCATAAACAGAGCGGTAAGGTGCCATTGGTGGTATTGCCGTAACGGTCTATATTGATCATTACCTTATCTTCTGAAAGGTTCATACGGTCGGCAGTGGCTGAAATTATGCGTTTATTGGCCTGGTGAGGTACCAGCCATGCTACGTCATCGCCTGTAAGGCCATTACGCTCCATGATCTCGGCCGATACATCTGCCATATTCTTTACTGCAAATTTAAAAACGGGCTGTCCTTCCTGGTAGATATAATGCTCCTTGTTCATCACGGTTTCCATACTTGCAGGCTTTACAGAACCACCGGCTTTCTGGTGCAGGTGAATACGTCCGCTGCCATCGCTGCGCAAGATAGAATCCTGAATGCCATAACCTTCGTCATTGGGTTCCAGCAAAACTGCTCCTGCACCGTCACCAAATATGATACAGGTGGCACGGTCGGTATAATCAACAATGGAACTCATTTTATCACCACCTACTACGATCACTTTCTTACAACGCCCGGTTTCTATATACTGGGCCCCGGTGGTCAAAGCATAGAGAAAACCACTGCAGGCTGCATTAATATCATAGCCAAAAGCATTTTTCATTCCCGCTTTGTCGCAAATAACATTGGCTGTGGCGGGGAATTGCATATCGGGGGTGGTAGTAGCACAAATCACCAATTCAATATCCAAGGGGCTGATACCTCTTTTCTCTAACAGAACCTTTACGGCCTCAGTGCCCATATCGGAAGTGCCTAAACCTTCACCTTTTAGTATATGACGTTCCTTAATTCCTGTACGCGATTGTATCCACTCATCTGTGGTATCAACCATTTTCTCGAGTTCTGCGTTTGTCAACACATAATCAGGAACATATCCGCCCACTGCTGTAATTGCAGCATGAATTTTCTGCATTTATAAAAATTTAGTTTTGACCATGACCTTTTTATTTGAAGGATGAGGCATGGTTCATTATTAATTAAATTAACAAGGTAATACCAAGCATAAATCAAACATTTCCAATCGCAAATATACTACATCGTCATTCCACCGCACACACTTAATACCTGTCCTGTTACATAAGAACTCATATCGCAGGCAAGGAAAAGCGCAGTATTGGCCACTTCTTCAGGTTTGCCTATACGTCCTAAAGGTATTTTTTCAAACCATTTTTCTGCACCCTCCCCTTTCAGGTAATGCGTCATATCTGTTTCTATAAATCCGGGCGCTATAACATTGCAGCGGATATTGCGGCTGCCTATCTCCTGCGCTATGGATTTTGTAAAACCAATAATACCTGCTTTGGATGCAGCATAAGAACTTTGCCCGGCATTGCCCTTTATCCCAACTATAGAACTCATATTGATAATGCTCCCGGCCCTTGCTTTCATCATGGGCTTTATCACTTGTCGTGTGAGGTTATAAACGGATTTCAGGTTGGCTTGTATCACATCATCCCATTGCTCGGGGGTAAGGCGCAAAAGCAGGTTGTCTTTTGATATGCCTGCATTATTAACACAGATATCTATGGTGCCGAATTCTTTTATCACATCGGCAGCCAATTGCTCGGATGCTTTATAATCTCCCGCGTCCGACTTATATCCTTTGGCCTTAATGCCAAAAGCATTCAGTTTTTCCTCCAGCGCCCTGGCCCTTTCCTCTGATGATAAATAAGTGAAGGCAATATTTGCACCATTTTCTGCAAACTTGATGGCAATTGCTTCACCTATTCCACGGCTGGCGCCTGTAATAAGTGCCACCTTATTTTCCAGTAACTTCATTTAGTTTGAATTTGGAGGGCTAAAATAGCTAAAAAATACTCAGGCTCAATAATTCAATTATTCAAATTAAATATCTCTTTCATTTATTGCCTTATCCTATTTTCCCGATAACCTGTTGATCCCCGCCTTTGCCTGCTGGTCGATGCCAGCTTGAAAATCATGATCCCTCATGTCCAGGGCCTCCTGATAACTGGCTAATGCATCTTTCTTTTTCCCTTCTCTTTCATACACGAAAGCCATCTGCAAAGCCGCCCTTGCAGCAAAATACTCAGGACGGTCTTTGCCTTCATTTATAGCAGACCGGTAATATTGTAATGCCTTATTATCATCCTTTAGCTCCTCCCAAACGCGACCCATGCGTAATAAATATTCAGCCATATCGGCCCCGCTGCCGAAGGACTTTTGATCAATCGTTTTTAATTTAGCAAGTGCTTCCCGGTAATAGCCCCCGTCGGTAAGCAAGCGGGCTTCCAGGAGTGTTTTGTCGGGCCAATGTCCTTTTTCACTGAAACGTTGCGCTTGTTTATCGGCATCCACCTGGGCTGTTCCGTGGTCTTTAATATACGCTTTGCAATACAAGGCCTGGGACATTTTGCCCTGCATATAATAAGACAATGCCATCATCTGCCAGGTATCTTTTATAAAAGTGCTGCCCTTATAATTTTTTAAAAAGCGCTGGAAATAAAACAGGCAATTTGTGTCCAGCTTATATAGCAGGGCGCTGGCGGTCTCATAATCAAAAATGGGGTAGCTTAGATAATCTTTGTTGTCTTGTTCCTGCGACAAGCTTGCTATGGCCACATCTGCCTTCCGGTAATTAACTGCAATATTGGCCTTCAAAAAAGTATTTAATAAGTTCCCCTCGGTTGAAAATGCTTTGCTGCACAGGTAATTCCAGGCTTGCTCTTTTTGCGAAAGAAAATAAAACTGCATGTAGGTATAGTAAATTACTGCCTCGGCCTGCAAAGCATCGTTTTGACTATGGCTGTTTATGAAACCCGACAATAGTTCTGCACCCTTAGCCACGCTTCCCTTCAGGCCCAATACAGAAGCGATCCATTTATAATTATCGGGTATGGTGCCCGTCAGCACCTCGCCGATGCCCAAAAATATTTTATTGTATTGAAATGCCGGGTACAAACGTTCGTTCTCTTTTATCAGTATATAAGACCTCCGAAATTCGGTTGCAGCTTTCAGGTTTTCGCCAAACCTGAAGTTGACCAGTGCCCAGTGCATATAAAGCCCTGCCTTGCAAAAGCGGAACCAGGGGGAGTTTTCATCCCCTTTATTTAATATAGCAAGGCGTTCATCAAAATGAGATATCCTTTGCTCATAATCTACCATGTTGCCATTGAAAAGCAAACACAGACAATCCTCATAATCGCATATATAGGTTGCCATGAGGTTATAAGGGTTTATTTCAAATTCCTTATATACATATTGTCTGCCTTGCGACAGATGCAAGGACATATAATACTGGTAAGCCCTGCTGCAATTAGTGTCGTATTCATACACATAATTACCGGCAAAGCTGATTTTGCATATGAATAATGAAAATACAATAAGCCATTTTGCTATCATCAAGTGCAATTTATGTTCTTAAAAAATTGATAAACAGAAAAATAATCGTCAATTTGTATATTTTAAATATACATATAAATACGCTTCGTTGAACCAAAACGTACTTTCATCGAACCAAAACGTACTTTCATCGAATGGTAGGTCTAAGTGGTATTATTTTAGGATACCTTATTGCATTGTTTTTTTATAATATAAATAGTTTTAAAACCAACAAACATGAAAAGAATCATTTTTATCACAACAATCATTCAGGCATTTATAATATATAAGCCCTGTCTCGCCCAAGAAGAACATGTCCCAACAAAACTTACAGTTTACCAGGAGAGGAAAAAAACAACACTGAAAATGCTATTGCAGCAAAACAGCCTGTTTTTATTAAAGATGATAACCTAAATGTCTCAGCACAGGATTTGCGAAACGGTATTGATTTTAACAATGCTACCTATATCCTTAAAACGGTAAAAGAAAACAGGCTGTTTGAAAACAACAACAGTACTATTCAAAATATTAAGACTGAAGTAATTGTTGGCAACAATAAATTTTCAAAGACTGCGAATCAAACTTATCATACTGCTGAGCTGGCTGATTTTACACTAGGTGCACTAAAGCTGAAAAATGTGAATTGCATTACCGTGAATGATAATTATGTATTGGATCAACAAAATTCAAAACTGAAATTTAACTACACTAATAAATACTATTACATTTTTGATAAGAACACCAATGAGTATATAGGAAGTATCAGTTTTGTTGACAGGATTGCCGCTTTTCTTGAAACCGAATATAAATTTATTGATATTAATAATACTTACTTAGCCAAAAATGGCATTAACTACTCGTCTTTAAAGGAAACACAACAAAAATATTCCCCTGAACTCTTAACTATTTCCCCTAATCCATCAAGTAATAATGTAACGTTTCATTTTTCAATAAATAATGATACAAAACTTACGCTGCAAATATTTGACTTAAATGGCCGTCTTATAATAAATGTAATTGCCGATAAATTTTATAATGAAGGCGAGTATACTTATAAAGAAGATGTTTCTGAATTGCCCTCCGGTAATTATTTAGTGAAACTAATCTCTCCAACTAATCTTCTTACATCAAAATTAAGCATTGTTAAATAAACCTCTAAAAAACTATAATCATGATAAAGAAAATATTTACTCTAATATCGTTCCTTACATTATTTCTATTGAATAATGTTTCAGCCCAATGTCCAAACGGAGATTTAGAGTTTAATAATTACCAAAATTGGTCTCTATATACAGGTGCTAATCACAATGCGCTAAACCCCGGTACCTTAGTATTAAATACGTTTATCCCAGGCTATGTGGCAGGTTGGTTTTCTTTAAATTCTACAGGCAATTACGACCCTGTAGTTGGAGGCACTATATTGCCGGAAGTAGCAGAAGGACATTATGCATTGCAAATTGGTGAAACATATGCAGCTCACTCAGCTGAAATTGCTTCTTATACTTTTACTGTCCCAGCCTCAGGAAAAGTTTCTTTTCGTTTTGCTTGTGTACTAGATGCACCTAGTCCTGTTCATCAGCCAATCTCGAATGGTAATAATAATTCGTTCTTTAGGTGGTGGGTAAGTTCAACAAATGTTCTTGCTTCGAGTGATCAGGTTGGTTTTCTTTTGGAACATGATGAGATTTTTGCAGATGGGCAGGACCCGAGATTACATGCAATTGATTATTTAGGCGATATTGTATTTTATAGCGATTGGCAAACAGTCTGTCTTAATTTACCAGATGGTTCTGCGGGACAAACATTAACTATTTACTTTGCTGCAGCATCATGTTACTTTTTTCAGCATTGGGGATATGCATACATAGATGCAGTTTGCGCTCCTAATGACCCTGTGCCAGACTTTAGTTATTCGAGCACCGTTTGCAATTTGAATAATGATATAATTGTTGATGGTTCTAATTCTTCTAATTATGATTCTTACACCTGGACATTGCAAAAATTAAACAGTAACAATATAAACGATTTGACTGTCGGCACCGCTGTAAGCCAAACTTTTACAAACACAAGTATAGGACAATTCGACGTTACGCAGATGTATAATAACGGTGGGCAAACCTTAACAGATGGGTCATACTACGTGTTAACATTGTCAGTTACAAACTGTATGAATACGGTTACAAAAAATGTAATTATACAGGTTCAGTTGCCCCAAATTTCTGCGCCTACTAGCTATGGCTGTTGCAACGGAGACACAATCACCAATATTACCCTTACGGCTACTATAACTGTACCTTATACCAATAGTCCTGGCACCGTGAACTGGTATGATGAGAATAATAATCTTATTGGCAATGGAACATCTACGGTTACTAATGGTTCAAATACTGTTATTCAAAATACTATTACAGTTAGCACTTCTAATCTCTCAAAATATAAAGTAACATATTTAGACAATAATGGTTGTTATAATGAGGCTTGGGAATATGCAGTTGCTATTGGAGACCAACA
>CAIYVS010000187.1 GCA_903929655.1 uncultured Bacteroidota bacterium
ACGAGACGGTTTTGATAACGCAGTATATGCATTTCATTGTCCAGACCAAAGATCATTTGTGCTGATGTTAAAAAATGCGAAGCATAGTCTATGGTATGAAAACCAATAAGGTCTGCACCCAGCAGGCCATGCATGATCCTTTCCTGCCAGTCGCGCGGCATGATCCTGAATATCTCATAAGACGGGAACGGAATGTGAAGAAAAAAACCAATAGTGATACCGGGTATATGCTCACGTATCAGGGAAGCCAATGGTAACAAATGATAATCGTGTATCCATATCACATCTTTTGCTCTTACATGTTTTCTGATGGTATCAAGGAAAATTTCATTCGCATCCAGGTAATCTTTAAAATAGGTCGAATTATATTCTACATAAGATGGAAAATAATGAAACAAGGGCCATATAGCAGAATTGGAGAATCCATTATAATAGTGCTCGTATATTTTTTTATTAATGAACACCGGCAGATATTCGAAAGTAGTTTCGGGTAAACGATCCGCTGCTTTTTCCCAGACTGCATGTGTACAACCCGGCACGCCTACCCAGAAAGTCTCAGAGAACTCACTTTTCCCTATGTCAGCATTTTTCTTCAGATAACCGGATATAGCTGTTACAAGACCTCCCGATGAGGCAGTGACTTCTATATCATCTTCTTCTGTTTTGATGCTGACAGGCAAACGGTTGGATACAATAAATAATCTTTTTCCCATAGACGGACAATATTTAAAAAGTTCAGATACAGATGACTTACTGTATCAGCGGTCTTTATAATATTGTTCTAATTGGATATGCTATAAAAAGAATATAAAGACCGAAAGAATATGTTTCCAGCGGAAACGGAATAGTATGAAGGTACAAAAAAAAAAGCTTTTGGCCAAATCCGCATCTCCTGCTAACACCAGTCTGTTCATCATCGGTATCTGCGAGTTATAATTTGAAAACTTTTAAATAATATTCAGAGCATCGTATTCGAATGGCATGGCAGTAGCAAGCATGCAGATGAGCAAGAGCTAGTAAAAAGAATGAGGGCAAGCTTGAACCTAAGTACTCTGTTTCCTCACGTACCTGGTAAGTATCACAATCACCTGCCCTTCTATTTTACCTTCTATCTGCTCTGTATTGTTTTCTACCAGGCGAATATTTTTAACTACAGTGCCGAGTTTGGCATTGAGTGTGGTTCCTTTTACATCCAGCGATTTGGTGAGCACCACTGTATCCCCCGTATTTAGCACAGCACCATTACTGTCTTTATGCAGTTCTACAGCACTATCATTTTCATGATCGCCTTTAGCTTTGGCCCATGCCAGCCGCTCATCGTCCAGGTACATCATATCCAAGCTATCGCTGGCCCAGCTTTCGTTCCTGAACCTGTTGAGCATACGCCAGCTCTGGACCTGCACTCCTGGCACCTCGCTCCACATACTGGTACTAAGGCAATTCCAATGGTGGCTGTCGGGTTCTTCTTTTTTCTCTATTTGTGCCTCACATTTGTTACAGATCATAATGGTGTTATCCTCATTATACCTGTCCTGCGGTCCTACTTCATATAATTTCAAAGCGGTTTCCGCTCCGCATAATTCACATTTATTTTCGCTTCTTTTTAGCAGCAGTTCTTCCAGTTTCATATAGCCTGTTCTTATAAGGACGCAAAGATAAGTATTTCAGGATTAGAAGCTTACATCTAAACATGACTTGTTCCTAACACCACCCAAAAGCTGCGACTAATTATTATTGATTACCGTTAGTGTAAGAATTGCAGTGCCTGTGCCTAAAGATGTTCCGCTGATCATAATAGTATATATTTTACCAGCAAGAAGAGATTGATTTGCGATGCTCGCTACTTTAGTAGGTTTAAGGGGGTCTTGTACCAAAACCTGACCCATGCTTGCAGGAACTTCAAAAAACGGACTGCATGTGTTATAGGCGATATTTGAATCCAGTCCTTGGGTACCTATATATAAACTTTCGTTCAGGGCATCGCTGCTTAAATTAATGAGCCTCACTTTTGCATTACCACTTGTTGGCGCAGTCATATCGTCAGTTGTAACAACAAAGGAAGGAGTAGTAATAATACCGCCAGCAAAAATAGAATAATGAGCACCCGTGATAAGACTTGCGGCGCCATTACATAATGGTGTGCCCTGCGCTGTGAGGTAAAAATTAACAGGAACATTGGTACCTGATGAAACATTTTGGTAGCCTGAATTACTGAAGTAAGCAAGATTGCTCGCGCTGCTAAGCTTTGTGCCATTCACTTTGGTATCTATATTTACGGAGCCGTTACAGGCATTCACAAACATGACGCTCGCACTGTTTGCAGGACTGGAATTATTTTTACTACAGGCTGCAAAAAGCAAAGCAATGCCAAGAACGGAAAATGTTAAACATGTATTTTTCATGATCTCTATACTATTTTAATTTTTAAAAATAAAGGCACATGCCCAAGTGTTTATCGTATCGCAATAATCATGCCGCATGATATCTGTTTACAAAAAAAGTAAAGCATAACTATTACTCTGAGTAATTCAAATTTTCATATTGCAATACGTAGCATTGCAATATATAATCGACCCTATGCAGAGACGGAAATTTTTAATTTCCGAACACTAGCAGTCATTTTTTCGGGGTGAACTTACCAAACTTGCTGCCGTTTTTTTTGCCATAGTAAATCTGGCGGCCTGTGCGGAATAATAAAAACACCACTACTATCGAAATTGCTAATATTGCCCATATGCCCATATAACAAGGTACACCAATAATGTGACATTGTCAGAATTTTAATTGCGCTGATTGTTATGCTGTGCATGCTTGTGTGATGATTTGCAGAATTCTAAACTGTCAGCCTTATACAACATCCTTCCATACATCATTCATAAACAATGTTGAATTAATTCTGTATGCTAAAATTGCGCGATGAAAAAAGCGTAAATTATGTAATTCATTCCCCGACTTGTGTAACATTAATTCTGCAAAACTGCCGCAATTTTATGTTGTGAAACTTATTCATAACCGTACCGCCGGTTGCGGGAAATTAAAATTGGCTCCAATGAAAAGGACTCAAAAATTATTAATCGCATTAGCAATAGCAATGTCATGCGGCATTTATACTGCTTCTGCACAGATCTATGTAAAAATCCGCCCTCCTAGGCCGGTTATTATCCGTACAGAGCCTCCAAGCCCGCGGCATGTATGGATAGAAGAGGAATGGCATCCCCGCGGAAAGCAATACGAATTTAGCGGCGGGCATTGGGTAGAACCACCTCACGAAGGTGCCAGGTACATACCAGGCCATTGGCGTCATACTTCCCACGGAGATGCATGGGAAGGAGGCCGTTGGGGTGGGAACAGAGGACATGGGCAACACGACAACAGGGGGCATAACAAAGGCAGGAACAACGGACATAGGTAAAGTAAACTCAAAACAAAATTATCATTCTAAAAATAATAACAGAGAGTGCCTGAAAAGACACTCTCTGTTATTATACATTCACTATCTCATTTTCAACTTTAAAACCGATTCTTTTTCAATCTGGTTTTTAATCTGCTTATAGTAAAATGATCAGAAGTATTACAATAATGATCAGCGCACCAACAGACACATATACACCACCACCTATATCCTTCAGCTCCTGCCTGATAGCCTTTACTTCTTTGCGTAAATTTTTCTTTTCGGATATGGTCATGTTTGATTTATCCATTGCATTTATTTCGTTTAATCTCAATACCAAGGCCTGAGCCTGGGCTGATTCTGCAGATTTCGAAACGGCTACAACTGTAGATGCCGCAATATTTTTTGCGTTTGACTGAACGGGTTGGAATGTTAATGACAAGCATAATGCCATTAAACAAAAAGTGATTTTTTTCATGTTATTAAAATTATGTGGTTAATTATATTGCTTTTCGTCCCTGGATAATTCTTAGTATGACTGCGATAATTGCAATCACTAATAAAATGTGAATAAGCCCCCCGAAATGATAGCCTAAAAAGCCAATAGCCCATGCTATAACTAGTATCACCGCTATGACATAAAGTAAATTGCCCATGATCTTTGTTTTAATGATTATTTAAATTTTTGCTTCTTCTTTTTTTAGTCTTGTCAGCATCAATATCTACCCCTGTAGTATCAGGATCGGTTTCTCTTGTTGGTTTATCGAATTTCGCTGCCTTATTTCTTTTCTCCGTGCTATCAGAGTTGGCATCCGTACCTGTTTTATCAGCATTTTTATCAGGGCTTGTATGGTCTGCAGTTTGCACAGTCTTTTTTATAGCTGTTCTATTATTTTCACCTGTGTGTGGCACATAGCCTGTAGTTGTTCTTCTCACCTTAATTAATTATAAATTGCTTAAATGTTGTTTGTACGGAATCGCAGTTTTATAATTTGGAAATAATTTTGGCAATCTCTTCTTTTGTTTTACCTAGTTTGGTCTGTAGTTTGCCTATCAACTCATCTTGTTTGCCTTCTTCCAGCAGGAGATCGTTATCGGTTAACACAGCAAATTTTTGCTTTAGTTTTCCTTTTTTTTCGTTCCAGTTGCCTTTTAGTTCTGTTAGATTTTTCATAACTCTTTTGATTAAATTTTGAATAAACTATGCCCTAACAAAGGTCTAAAACAAAAGGCATTTATGTGTTACACAATAAGGGGGAAGAGTTGCATAATTTACAGGTTCTCGAGCGGGATAAGCTTTTTTTGTTTCAGCTCTTTAAAATAGGAAGGGTTGAGACCTGTTACTTTTTTAAATTGATTAGAAAGATGTGCGACAGAGCTGTAATGTAGTTTCCAGGCTATTTCTGAAAGATTCAGTTCCTGATATAAAAGCAGTTCTTTTACTCTTTCAATTTTATTGATAATAATGAAATGCTGTATGGTCATGCCCTTTACTTCAGAAAATGTGTTTGACAGGTAGGTATAATCCATCTCTAGTTTTTCGCTGATGAAATCGGAATAATTCATTTCCGGCAATTCATCAGAATAATGTATCATTTCAATAACTACACTTTTTATCTTCTCAACCAGGATGCTCTTTTTATTATCCAGCAATTCCAAACCGGATCTCTGCAGGTTTTCATTTAGCTCTTCACGTTGCGCTTGTGTTATGTCTTCAAAAATTTCAACCACACCAAGTTCAATAAAGCACTTTTCTATACCCAAACTGCCCACCATCACCTCACCTGTAAAAATCCCAACACGCATCTGGATCTGCGGCA
>CAIYVS010000188.1 GCA_903929655.1 uncultured Bacteroidota bacterium
GGATTAGAGCCCCCATTAACAGCAGTAGCTGTAAAAATTGTTGATTGCCCCGGCACAATTACCGAAGGGTTAGAGGTGATCGTAACCGAAGGCGTTACCCGATCGTTTATTATGGCATTTGTCGTATCATAGCCGGAATAACATCCGTTCAATTCCGCTCTGACCATATATTGTCCTGAATCTACGAGCTGAGCATTAAGGATCGCTGGATCTTGTATCGTATCGTTAAAACTATTTACTCCCTGCCATTGATAGCTTATACTAAACGTAGAGTCATTCGCATGTAGTTGTAGTGTATCACCTACGCAAATAGGGGTATTACTGTTTACAGTTGGTATGGCAGGCATTGGTTTGATAAATGCCTGAATGGTATCTTTGGCTGCACAAATTCCGAGCACGGCAGCAACAATATATTGTCCTGAATCGGCTAATACCACAGACGCTTTAAATGTACTCTGCACTGTATCACTGAAACCATTAGGACCGACCCACTGCCACAATAGGCCAGTCACAGTATCTGTAACATTCAGTTTTAAAGTATCTCCCACACATGGGCTATTACTTGATACAGAAAAATTTGCAGGACCTGGCCTAACCGTTATAGGTACTGATGAAGTATAAATGCAACCTGTGTCAAATGCATATGCAAAATAGACCCCGGCCAATGAAGTATCAAGATCTATGAGAAGAGCATTTTGACCTTGTATGGTAACATTACCCGGCCCCGCCCAAGTATAAGCAGCAGAATTGGAAACCATTGTGTCATACGCCATTAGAAAAAGAGTATCCCTGGCACAAAGGGTATCATGTGATACGCTCGCGAAAATAGTTCCCTGGCAATTGGTAGCCAATGGGTATTCATAAGCACCTATATCGAGCTTGCTGCCTGAAATTCTTGGACTACCTGCATAGTCATAGGAAGGTGGGAATATTTGTGCGGTATCTCCCATATTGATACATCCATATTTGAACATAAGGCTGAAATCCGCTGTAAGCGCATTTTCCGTGTCACTGGCAGTAAGCGTGGGAGCAACAAAATAAGGTATTGATCCAACTACATTATTGCTGGTATCTCCCGTAAGGGTATAAAAATTGATCCCATATCCATATACTTCTTTATAAAAGGGATATACCATCCAATTATAATTAAAAGAAACTGAATAAGCTGATATTATTCCGACATCACTTGTGCCCAATACTCCACTCGCTGTTCCTGTGTCTAAAGTAACATTTCCATAAAAAATATTATTTTTTATATTTACTATTGCATTGGGACCAGTGATCTGGATCCCTTTTCCACCAACAAAAGCTACATTATGAACTATTGTATTATTTGCAATTATTGCATCCGCATCCCAGATGTATATCCCTCCTCCATAAAAACCGGTATAGTTATTGGCTATAATATTATTCTGTACAGTATAAAATGTGGAATTATTACTTCCATAATTTGTTCCCAAACGTAAACCTCCACCACCATCGGTAATACCACACCAACCGTTATTTGTGATGCGATTATTGCAAATAATGTTTGAAATAATATTTATTTGGCCCCCTCCACAGGATAAAGCTGCGCAGCTTACCCCTGTATTCCTGTATATTCTATTGTTCCTAACGGTGCAATGATTATCCCCATTTAATTGAACGGCGGCAAAGCCTGTATCGGAATAATTTTGAAATACCTCATTGTTCTCAAATAATAAATTATACTCATTGGATCCAAAAATAGCATTAGAGCTATCGTTATTGAAAATTTTGCAATTATGTATATATATATAAGATGTAATTGGTGGATTGAACCCAGCAAAGAATACAGCACTTTGACC
>CAIYVS010000189.1 GCA_903929655.1 uncultured Bacteroidota bacterium
TACATCCTCTTTATATAATTCAGCTACTTTATTAGCTATTCTTATCCTTTCATGAACAGGATATTTCATCTTATGTATGGTTTAAGTATAGAGTGGTGGATAATAGCGAGGAAAATCAGCACTCAGTAGAATATATCTTAATGCCTGTCCTCATTGAATTGCTTTTAAGAAAGGGCTCCAGAGTATATAATTGCTTTAAATCTTCATAAAATTGGTTCGATAGTTGTCCATCAAGGGGCGCCAACACAAGCAATTGGTTTCAAAGGAGTTGTACAAGCGTACAGCTCCTTTTTACTTTTTACACTATTCTTGCCGCACTGCAACTCGCAATAAAGTTCATATTATCATTCCCTTGCAGTGAATTTTACATCTAAATTTTAAATATAACTATTTGATTTGTTCAAAATGGTGATATAGAAAATATAATTTAAAGGTATATTTATTTCCAAAAAATTTCTATTAACGGTGCCATCTATTAATTGTTCGTACATTTGCGAATAATGTCTGAAAATGCTTATTAAATCAAAATCCGATTATTTCACCAAAGAACAAGAACAGGCAGCCCGCTTTGCCAAAGCGCTGGGGCATCCAGTACGCATAGCCATCCTGCAATTACTGCATTCCCAGACTTGCTGCTATCACGGGGACATGGCTGAGGAATTGCCTATTGCCAAATCTACTATATCGCAGCATTTGAACGAACTGAAAGATGCAGGACTAATACAAGGAGAGATAAATCCTCCTACTGTTAGGTATTGCATCAATAAGGATAATTGGGCTTTGGCAAAGAAGATGTTGAACGAAATTTTAGTGTGAATTTTTTTTAGCATGATATTCGTCATTTTACGAACTACGAACAATTGATAAATTTGCAAGAAAATAAGAAAGTATGAAACATATAAAAGTATTAGGCCCAGGCTGTGCAAAATGTAAGACGACCTACAACAATGTATTGGAAGCGATAAAACAAACGGGTGTAGAGGCAGAAGTAATCAAGATTGAAGACATTATGGAGATGATAAAGTATGATGTCCTGACTACACCGGTACTTATGATAGATGGCGTAACGAAGGTAAAAGGCCGGGTTGCAGACATTAATGAAATAAAGCAATTTTTAACTGCATAAAATTTAAAGAATGGAAACGCAAATTCTCGTAAAAGAAATATGCCCAACGACAACCCAGGTATGGGTAAAGAGAGGTGCATTATTAGTAGATGTACGTGAAAGGGATGAAGTAGCTGAACTATCGTATGATGTGCCTAATATTGTCAATATACCATTAAGTGAATTTGATGCGCATTATAATGAATTGCCCAAAGACAGGGAAATTGTATTTGTCTGCAGTGGAGGAGGAAGGAGCTTGCGTGCAGCAGGATTTTTAATTAATCATG
The DNA here is from genome assembly GCA_903929655.1 of uncultured Bacteroidota bacterium. GTDB lineage: Bacteria > Bacteroidota > Bacteroidia > Chitinophagales > Chitinophagaceae > JABDGU01. The sequence goes on from CAIYVS010000189.1 coordinate 1,393, forward strand.
GCTATGACGGCGATAAAGTGGTAAATATGAAACACGGCATCATTCGCTGGGTGCAAAAAGGTTTTCCCACTAAAGGTGATACATCGTCAGTGGTAACTAAAAATGAGGGAAGCGGATGTTGTGGAACTGCTGCATCTAAGTCTACAGCATCTTGCTGCGATAGCAGCACAAACAGTGACGGAGGTAAATGTTGCTGAATTCAACTTTGAATTATGTTTAACTGGTTACAATACTTTGCTGATTGGCTTATCTATTCAGTATTTGGCATATCGGCTAAAAGCCATTTGGGCGAGGCGCTTGATTTCTTTGTATTTGATACACTGAAAATATTCATTCTCCTGTTTATTATTACAACAATAATGGGGGGCGTAAACTCGTATTTCCCTGTTGACAAGGTCCGCAATTTTTTAAGCCGCAATAAAATGTATGGGCTTGAATATTTGTTCGCTTCTACGTTTGGCGTTATTACTCCATTTTGCTCTTGTTCTTCTGTTCCACTTTTCATAGGCTTCGTTAAAGGAGGTATTCCCCTGGGAATAACCTTTACATATCTTATTACAGCACCATTGGTTAATGAAGTGGCCATAGCCATTTTTGCAGGAACTTTCGGTTTTAAAGTAACTGCAATTTATGTTGGTACAGGAATAGTTTTAGGTATTATCGGTGGTTATGTTTTAGGTAAATTAAAACTGGAAAAATTTCTCTCACCTTGGGTACAAGGAATTATTGCAAATGCATCTACTGAAGAAGAATTGCTGGAAGAAAAACAGACACTGACACAAAGATTCCCAACAATTCTAAAAGAAGCTTTAAACATAGTAAAGGGAGTTTCCATTTACATCATTATTGGAATTGCGGTAGGTGGTGCTATGCATGGCTTTTTACCAACCGGGTTTTTTGAGCACTATATTAATAAGGGTCAATGGTATGCTGTACCGCTTGCAGTAATTATGGGCGTACCTATGTATAGCAATGCGGCCGGGGTGATTCCCGTGGTGCAGGTATTGGTTGCAAAAGGTGTACCCTTAGGTACAGCTATTGCATTTATGATGGGTGTAATTGGCCTTTCATTACCGGAAGCCATGCTTCTGAAAAAAGTAATGGCGTGGCAATTGATTGCCATTTACTTTGGTACCATTGCATTTTTTATGGTCTTATCGGGCTATCTATTCAATTTTATTCTTTAAAAAATATCAAAAGTGAAAAAAATATTCTTCATCGTAGTGGCAATTTCAGGTGTTTTTATAATGTCCTGTAATTCCAATGCTCCTACAAGAAAATCGGAAACACAATCCCTGCCAGTCTTTAAGAGCGAAAAAGAAACTGTTTCTGTAAAAGAGGCTTTTGAATTATCTAAAGCCAATGCATTGATAATTGATGTAAGGGATTCTGATGAAATAGCGGAATTAGCTTATGATGTGAAAGATATTAAAAGTATTCCGGTTGACAATTTAGAAAACCATCTTACAGAAATACCAAAGGACAGGCAGGTAATAGTAGCTTGTAAATCAGGAACTAGAAGTGCCAGGGCATTTGATCTATTTAAAACACATGGGTTTAACAATATAGCAAATATGGAAGGGGGTATGAATGCTTGGTATGAAGCAGGACTACCAACATTGAAAAATGGTGCTAAGTCAACTACCTATAGGAACACACAACAAAAACGGCTTGAAGTATATTGTTTTCACGGTACCCGACAGTGTGAGACATGTAAAAACATGAAAGCAAACACGAAAGCTACTTTAGACCAGTATTTTACCAACCAACTAAAAGATGGCAGCATCACTTTTTCAATTATCGATATTGACGACAAGAAGAATGAGCGCTTAGCTGAAAAGTTTCAGGCTACTGGTACAGCTTTGATGATAAATCGTGTAGTGAACGGGAAAGACAGTATTGTAGACTGGAGTGATTTTGCTTTTGATGAAGCCAACGATAAAGAAAAATTTGTGGCCGCATTGAAATTAAAGATTGACGGCATTTTGAAATAATCAAAAGGATGATACAACAACTTGTTGAAAATTCAAGTTTTCCTGTTATTTCGGCTTTGTTATTGGGCATTCTAACGGCGATAAGTCCTTGTCCATTAGCAACTAATATAACTGCTACGGCCTATATTGCCAAGACACTCACCGGAAAGAAGAAGGTGTTATTAAGCGGATTTCTTTACACCTTAGGTCTTGCATTTTCTTACACGGTTATTGCACTCGTTATTATATTGGGAGCGAGTAAATTCCATATTGCTAAGTTTTTTCAAGGTAATGGTGAGAAATTAATAGGGCCTGTAATGGTTGTCATAGGGTTAGTTATGCTAAATATTATAAAACTGAATTTTTTAGCGAAAGGAAATCTGACCGAAAAACTTCAAGACCGATTTAAAGATAAAGGATTACTTGGCTCATTTTTTTTGGGATTGTTATTTGCTATGGCGTTTTGCCCTTATAGTGGTGCTTTATATTTTGGTATATTAATACCACTGAGTATCAAAAGTACTATGGGCATTACATTACCATTATTCTATGCATTAGGAGCAGGTTCTTTAGTGTTATTTTTTACATTTCTTATTGCTTTCAGTATCCGGAAAGTTGGTAAATACTTTAATGCAGTACAGCAAATAGAAAAGGTAATGCGAATAATTGCTGGCGTTCTGTTTGTAATAACGGGACTGTATTACATTTTGATTTACCTAAAAATCATTCAATAAATCGACATATGGACAGTCTCTAAAAATGAAATTCAGATTGCTTAACATATTTGTAAGTTTTGCGATTTACTTTGTTTCTAATAGAAATTGATTTTGCGGAATGGAATTTGCACTTGATAGAATTGGAACAATAAAGCTGTTTATTACAACTCTTGCTTCTCATGTTGTTTTCCTTTATTTGGTTTTGCTTTGACAGCATTCGGTGTAGGTAGTTTTGAACTGTTCGGAGGTTGGACGATGTTTGTGTTTCAGGGCCTTGTTTTAATTTCGCTAATTGGAGTGTATCTTTCATATCGGAAACATAGATGTACCGGGCCTTTACTCATAGCGGTGCCTGGTGCCATGTTGATTATGTTCCGTTATTATTTCATCAACGCGGATTACTGGACGACATTGCTATATGTTGGAATGTTTGACTTGTTAATTGCATCAGGGATTGATTATTATAGGATCAGATTAAATAAAAAGGAGAAGAAGTGGAATTAAAATCAACAATTACATGTCCGGTATGCGGTCATAAAAAAGAGGAAACAATGCCAACCGATGCGTGCCGTTTTTTCTATGAATGTGAAGGTTGCCATACACGATTGAAACCTAAAGAGGGTGATTGTTGTGTTTTCTGTAGCTATGGCACGGTAAAGTGCCCGCCTATGCAATCTGGACAGAATTGTTGTTAATCTAAGAATAAATACTCGCACTGAAACTCGCAATAAAGTTGTTTCAATCGCAGTAAAAATCAAATGTTTATCCAAACACATCGGAATGACAACATTTGTTCATAAAATAGTATCAAACGCTTACTGGCAAAGCATTTAAAAATTCATAACATTGCACATTTTGCATCAAAAAGAATGTATTCTTGCTCGACTGTTAAAAACTAATGAGCTTGAACTTCAAATCTTCGCCAGCTAAGAGAGTGGTCAGTTTCGTCGGTTTACGCAGTCTTAAAAGAGAAGCAGAACGTTGAACCTTACCCTTGCCTACTTGTGACCCAAAGCTCGCCACCATTCTTTTCTACAAATTCTTTACAAAGCAGTAGCCCGATACCAGTACCTACCTCTTCTTGTGTTCCTATTTTACTGGTATTGTCCAGGCTAAAGAGATGATCCTGTTCTTTCTGGTTCATGCCTACCCCCGTATCCTGCACGGCAAAAAAAGTAAATCCGGGCTTTTCAATTTCAGCTAAGCCAATATTGATGTTACCGCCATCCGGGGTGAACTTTAGCGCATTCGACAAGAGGTTGCGTATCACAAAATCAAAGTGGGATAGATCTGCATATATCTGTACGTCGGTGGGAATGGCATCAGTTACTGTGATGTGCTTTTGTTGCGCGGCAGTGGCAAGCAGGGCTATATTACTCCCCACAATAGCGTTGACGGCAAAGACCTGTTGCTGAATGAATATTCCTTTAAAGCTATTCTTGCCCCAGTACAGGAGTTTGTCCAGTGTATCTAAGCTAACAAGCGTATGTAGCCTCAGTTCGCCAAGAAGTGGCTTGTACTCTTCATCAATTACTTGCTCCTCCTCTATCAGCTGCAGCATTCCAATGATGTTACCCAGGGGGCTACGCAGATCGTGTCCTATTATGGAGAACATCTTATCCTTTACGGCATTGAGTTCTTTCAGTTCTTCTTTTTGTTTGTTGGTCACAATGTTCAGTTCCTTCAGATCTTGCTGTTTCGCGATGAGTCGTGTATTCAATTTTGCTGTTCTCCGGTAGAAGAAGCCGACTACTACCAGTAAAAGTGCAATACCTGCAGCAATGGCAATGACCAGTTTTGTCTTGAACTGATCCCTGGCATTGATAAGGGTAAGTGTATTAACTTTATTATTCGATCTTTCAAGTTCATAGGTACTTTCAAGATCCGCTACTTCTACACTCTTTTGTTTACTCAATAAGCTATCCTTTATCAGATCTTTTTTTTCAGTCACATCAAGCGCGTCTTCAAATCGTTTTTGCTTTTTATAGAAATCGGCCAAGTTCTCATATATCCCCATTTCCAGTTTCTTTTGACCCAGTTCCTGACTTATGGCAAGGGCTTGTTTCAATTCAGCAAGAGAATGTTCAGGATCATCATTCCTTACCTCTGACAGATTCACCAGGTCGTAACACTCTGTTATTTTGAAATTCATTTTGACGGCTAGCTCCAACGACTCAGTAAGGTACTTAGTAGCCCCGGCGCGGTCGCCTTTATTGTATAGAGAAGTGCTGGCATTAGTCATAAGCTGTGCGCGAACAAGGGCATATTCCGGCGCGGTGCTTTTGGCAATGCCTATGTTCAGGATGTATAAGGCAGAGTCATATTTCTTTAGATTGTTATAGACCAGGCCGATATCGTTCATCAATTGCAGGTTATACACTGAGAACGGAAGCGTGCTTAATATATCTTGTGCCTTAAAAAGATAATTCAGGACTTTATCACTATGTTCCATTTCACTTGTCACCATACCCAGCGAAATGTATGTACCCGCAATGCGTTTTTTATCATTGACGCTTTCAACTATTTTCAATGCCTTCAGGTAGTAGCTGGTGGCATTTATATAATCCCCCTTGTTTACTGATATAAATCCGAGGCGGCTATAGTCATAGCCCATAGAGGCAGTATCATTTAGCATTTTATTGATCTCGAGGGCCGCTAAAAAATCCTGTTTACTCCTATTGTTCATGTCTTTTTTGATGTCGAGCTCCCCCATGGCCTCCAGCAATTTCGCCTCCCCTTTTTTGTCATTGATACTGCTTGCAAAAGCAATTCCCTGAGTTAAAAAATAAGCTGCTGAATCTGGATTGAATGCCTCGTAATAGCTGGCTATCTGGGTATATATTCTACTCCTTCCCGTGTCAGGTTTGGAATTGCTTAACGCGCTCATTAGAAATGCACGGTACTCTTCCTGCCGGATTTGCGCAAAATCTGTATTTGTGCAAAAAACGAATGAAAGCAACAGCGAGAAAAATACCTCCCTCATCCTCATACTGTTAGTATATTGGTTGTTTAAAGATAAAAGACAATTACGACATTTTCTATAGACTTTCTTTTGATAACATTGGCAAAGACAATAAAGTAATACTTTTTAATAAAAATGCTTTTACCGTTTTAAAAAACTATTTATTAGTGATCTAAAATAGGGGTTGATTACAGAGATTTCGTAATTGGAGAAAATATGGGCATCTACTTGCAATCGAATTCCCTCATATTCGTCTACTATAATCCATCAAATCGTAGTCTTTTAAGTGCTTAGAAACTGTCATTCTTCTTAATTGGACTATATCAGCCACTTCGCTCACTGTAGGTATTCTTCTGTTGTCGATAAAGTAAGTCGTCCGACAAATATTATTCAGATCAAAGTCTTGACCAATGGGAGCGCTTTGCACATCATAACACATATGGCAAAAACACCTGCGACTCTAAACCAATGTCTCATCCCGGAGGGCTAAAGGAAGTGCACTTATTTTTTATTAATTTTAGCGTACAAACTCTTGAAGAATGAGAAAAAGAAAGCCTACGAACGGCAGGGTATCCGGTGTAAAATTTCGGATCACTGAATCTAGCGAAGACAATGATTTGAAAAAAGTGAAGAAAAAGCTGCTCAAAGAACTGGAGGAGAAGGAGAAGAACAAAAAAGAATGGTTCGACAAGGAGCTAGCAAATATCTTAAATAGAGATGCAAGGTAAAATTCCTGAAAGGTGAAAGTATTCAAACAGGCAGTTGGTAAAAGAGTTGTACAACCATACGGCTCCTTTTTACTTTTTTCCCCATTTCAGTCAAGGGTGTGGATAATAACTCGTGGA
>CAIYVS010000190.1 GCA_903929655.1 uncultured Bacteroidota bacterium
TCTCGCTCGAGAAATCGCCAGCTTCGGGGCGACGACGGCGGAACTGATACGCCTGGGGGAGTGGCTGAAAGCACGTCAGGTAGAGTCGGTGGCGATGGAGAGCACAGGAGTTTACTGGATTGCTCCGCACGAACTGTTGGAAGCGCAAGGTTTCCAAGTGCTGCTGGTGGATACCCGACAGCTGGCGCGGGTGCCCGGGCGGGACAAAAAGACGGACCCGACGGATTGCGAGTGGATTCAGCGGCTGCACAGTTGCGGATTGCTGCGGGGTTCGTTCCGACCCGAGGAAGCGGTCTGCATGCTGCGGACACTGGTGCGGGATATGGTGGAACTGGAAAGAAGTTTAATTGGAATATTCTGAAAGGGGAGAATGTAAGAAAGCCCTTTTTTTTAAGTGGGGGAATACAACCGGAAGATGTTGACTTATTAAAATAATTCCAAAAAGAATCGGTAGCAAAGGACCTTTTTGCTATTGATATTAATAGCAAATTTGAGGTAGCCCCTGGGTTGAAAAATATTGAAATGATCAAGGCTTTTGTAAATGATTTAAAAGCCTGATTTGCAAATTTGAAAAATGATGATGAAAACAGACACATACCAACAACCTAATGAACAAGGCTATTATGGTAAATTTGGTGGAGCGTACATACCTGAGATGTTACATCGAAATGTAGAAGAGTTAAAAGCAAAGTATCTGGAAATCATGTATGAAAGTTCTTTTCAAAAAGAATTTCAACAATTGCTCAAAGATTATGTAGGAAGACCTACCCCTTTATTTTTAGCAGAACGATTGAGCAAGGAATTTGGGGCTACTATCTATTTAAAGCGAGAAGACCTATGCCATACAGGTGCGCACAAAATTAATAATACCATTGGTCAAATTCTATTGGCAATAAGACTTGGTAAAACGCGCATCATTGCAGAAACAGGTGCTGGTCAGCACGGTGTTGCAACTGCCACAGTATGTGCATTGAAGGGTATGGAATGTATCGTGTACATGGGAGAGAAAGATATTGAACGTCAAGCTCCGAATGTGGCAAGGATGCGTATGTTGGGTGCTAAAGTAATTCCTGCAATTAGCGGTAGTAAAACTTTGAAAGATGCTACTAATGAAGCTATACGTGATTGGATAAATAACCCTAACAATACTCATTATATTATTGGAAGTGTAGTTGGTCCGCACCCATATCCTGATATGGTTGCGCGCTTTCAAAGCGTGATAAGCGAAGAAATTCGTTGGCAGTTAAAAGAAAAAACTGGTCATGAATTACCTACACATGTGGTGGCTTGTGTAGGAGGTGGTAGTAATGCAGCTGGAGCTTTCTATCATTTTCTGGATGAATTATCTGTGCAATTAGTGGCAGTAGAAGCTGCTGGGCATGGTGTTTATAGTGGTATGAGTGCAGCTACTACTCAGTTGGGTAAGCCAGGCATCTTGCACGGTAGTAAAAGTTTGTTGATGCAAACAGAAGACGGACAGGTTGTTGAACCACATAGTATTTCTGCTGGATTAGACTATCCAGGAGTAGGACCAATGCATGCTCATTTATATACATCGGGACGTGGAATATTTTTAAGTGCAACAGATGCTGAAGCTCTTCAGGCA
>CAIYVS010000191.1 GCA_903929655.1 uncultured Bacteroidota bacterium
ATTACTGCATTCACAGTGTCACGAACAGAACAGCCATTTAATGTAATTGTAAGGTTATAAGAACCAGCGTTTGAAGATCCCGCATTTGCTATATTGATATTCTGTGTTGCTGAAGTATAAGAAGGCCCGGACCATGAATAAGCAGCCCCGGCAGTACTATTGCCCGTATTGATGTGCAAGCTGTCGCCAGCACAAACAGGGCTGTTGCTGCTGATACTTACCTGTGCAGGCAAAGGTTTTACAGTAACATAAGTAGCAGCAGAGGAACTGCAATTGGCAAGGGTAGCTGTAACTGTATAGGTACCCGCATTGTTAGTAGTAACGTTCGCAATAAACGGATTTTGTATTGTTGAAGAATAGGGATTTGGACCAAGCCACTGGTAGGAGACCCCACTTAAAGAATCACTTGCATTCAGTCTTAAAGTGTCATTTGTGCATATGGGGCTATTCGCGCTGATAACAGGAACTGAGGGTTTGGGATTTATAACTATGTTCAGGGTGTCAAGTACAGTGCATGCATTTAAAGATGCATTGAGATAATAATATCCGGCATTGGCAGCATGTATATTGTAAATGGTGAAATTCTTATTTGAAGTGGAAAATGAATTAGGGCCGGACCAGCTATACGATCCACCAGGCACATTATTATTTGTGGTCACCTGCAGGCTGTCTCCAATGCACAGGGGATTCCCATTTACGGTGACTGATTGCGCAGGCGATGGATTTACGATTATATTTACAGTTGCAGGAGAACTGCAATTACCCAATACAGCATTAACCGTGTAGATACCTGCATTAATTGCCTGCATATTATTAACGGAGGGGTTTTGCACATTCGAAGAAAAATTATTGGGGCCCGACCATTGATAATATACCCCCGAAGTGCTGCTGTTTGCAGTAATGTTTAAAGACGCTCCGGCACACAACGGATTGTTAGCATAAATTGTTGGTACAACAGGTTTCTGGTTAACAACAACATTAAATGTATCATGAATAACACATGAATTTAAAGACATGCTCAGGAAATAATTTCCGGAATTAGCAGGCTGGGCATTTGCGATCACTGCGTTGGAGTTAGTAGAATAAAACGAACCCGGTCCTGTCCAGACATAACTAACTCCGCTGCTGCTGCCCGAAACAAGATGCAGGGTATCTCCTGTGCAAAGAGGGCTATTGGTATAATGATAGATCGAATCAGGTGTGTGGCTGATAAGAACAAGTACATAGTTTATGCTGGTACATCCGTTTTTACTGGCGCTTACAATATAATCTCCGGAGTCTGACTGAGAAACAGCAGCAACTGCAGGGTTTTGGAGTGCAGACGAAAAGCTATTGGGACCAGTCCATTGGTATGTAACTCCGCTGGTAATGCAGGTAGCAGAAAGATTCAGCGTTTGACCGCTACATAGAGGACTATTGGCGAATGCCACCGGTACCGCTGGTTTCTGATTAATGACGACGTTGAATGTATCATGTACACTGCAGCTATTTAAAGATGCAGTAAGGTAATAGTAACCTGCATTTACAGAGCTCACATTGGGTATGGAGACACTGGAAGATGAGGGATAATTAAATCCATTAGGTCCGCTCCAACTATAATTTACACCTGTTGTACCACTGCCGGTCATGACTAAGGTGTCCCCTGTGCAAAGCGGGCTGTTAATGGAAACACTTACTACAGGAAATGGGTTAATGTGTATATTGAAACCATCGTCAATTGAAGTATCAACCGGGTTGCTTGATATAATACGGACACGATAAGCTGCTCCCGAAGGAGTATTTGCCGGAATAATACACAAAATAGTTCCGCCTGTTGTTGCAGTAATATTGCCGATACTTACTGCACTACCAAAACTGCCGGATGAATTAGATAATTGTACCGTAAAGGTATTGCCGCTGTTAAAAGTATCGCTTACCGAATAGTGGATATGAATAGTGTCACCGGCGCATTTTATGGTATCTGTAAAAGGTTGATTACAATATACAATCGTATCTATATCAAACTTTGCAAGGTAAGCGTCAATTCCTCCGCCGCCAAACGTGCTTTGATAAGCTCCTGTTGTTGCAATATTTGTAGAACTGCTTGTATTTCCACAGTTATATATTGATTTGGAACCGGACGCAGTAACGGAATATCCCTTCTCATCATTACTGCCGCCATAATAGCTTGCCCAAATCCTTGTGCCTGAACTGTTGAATTTCGTAATATAAGCGTCATATGATCCACCTAAAGAAGTTTGATAGGCATTGGTTGTAGCAATATTGGCACTACTGTTTGTATATCCTGTTATAAAAACATTTCCAATATTGTCGTTTGCTACAGCATTTGCCACGTCGGCATTGCTCCCCCCAAAATAAGTTGCCCATTGAATAGTTCCTGAACCATTGAATTTGGATAGGAATGCATCTGTGCCACCTCCCGGCGAAGATTGATAACTGCCAGTAGTTGCTATATTGGAGCTACTGCTTGTAGAGCCGCACATGTAAATGTTCCCGGAATTGTCTATTGCAACACATGTCGACCCATCATCACTACTGCCACCGTAGTAAGTCCCCCATTGCCGGACACCTGAACTATTAAATTTTACAAGAAATGCATCATCGGCACCATTAAGAGATTGCTGATAACTATTGCTGCTTGCTATATTAGAAGTGCTGTTGGTTGTCCCTGTAAGGTACACGTTTCCGGATTGGTCCGTTACAACAGAATTACCAACGTCAAAGCCACTGCCGCCATAATAGGTCGCCCATTGCCGGGTTCCCGAAGAATTGAATTTCACCAGGAATGCATCGTATTGGCCGCCGCCAAAAGATGATTGGCTGCTGCTGCTGCTTGCTATACTGGAACTGCTGCCTGCATATCCGCAAATATATACATTGCCTGAATTGTCACTGGTAACACCACTTCCCCTGTCATCACCGCTTCCACCATAATAAGTACCCCATTGCATGGCACCGGAGCTATCAAATTTCACAAGGAATGCATCAATGTTACCATTATTAGACGTTTGAAAAGCGCCTGATGTGGCAATGTTAGCAGTACTCTGAGTCTGGCCGCATATATAAAAATGCTCCTGGCCATCTGTGGCTAGTGTGTACCCCCAATCATCGCCGCTGCCACCATAATAAGTAGCCCATTGCCTCACTCCTGATGAATTGAATTTTGCTAAAAAAATATCATAGCTTCCACTATAGGAGCTTTGATAAGAGCCAGTTGTAGCTATATTAGAGCCGCTGCCGGTTACCCCCTGCAAATATACATTTCCCGGAAGATCAGTAACAACACTTTGTCCATAATCATAGCTGCTCCCTCCATAATAGGTAGCCCATTCCAATGTCGGATCAATCACTAAAGTCCCATCATAATCCTCAACATTAAAACACAAAACATTATTCTGCAAAACAAATTTTGATGCAACAACACTCCCGCTTTCTTTTTCAAAGCTGTATGGCCTTTGCTCGCTAATGCTGCCCATAGGTGTAGAGGCTGTAATACTTCCATCTGCATTTTGTTTTAATTCTGTTGCACCGCCATATTTTAGTTTTATATCAGCAACATGGCTTCCGGGCCGCACAATAAAATCATACTTAAGTTGATAAGCATCGTCATTTCGAACGTAGCTTTTTTGCGAAGTGAGAAATCCCCTGCAATTCTGTGATTGGCTAGTTTTGCAATCTACATACAAGACCCAATCAATATTCGGATAAATGTTGCGGTAAGTAATTTTTTTGTAGCTGTGTACCATCCCGCCTTTGTCCACACTAAAAGGAGCAGTATAATAGGTCTCGTAGTAGTCTTGTTTCTCCTCAGTAATTATCTCTGCACTCTTATTCGCCCCCACCAATTCAACATCCATCCGGTACATCTCAACACTCCGCTCGGGTTCCCCTCCCGGTAGGGGTAGGGCTAGATTCTCATCAAGGCCGTCATTTCGACGAAAGGAGAAATCTCCTGAGCCCTTGCAATCAGCCTTACGCAACACCTCCTCTCCGTTGGAGAGGTCGGGAGAGGTTTTTGACCACTGGTAATGTAGTTTCCCATTTCCTATAAAAATATTCAAACCATTCCCGGCCTGCACCTTAAACTGTATATCATTTCTTGCATTTGAAAACTGGTACCTGACTTGCCCTTTATTTTCAATAAAGCATAAAGATTGCTGACCGAATTGTTTGCTTTGTTTTGAACCAACAGGTTCTCTGGCCATTAAAGAAAATGGGATAAACAAAAAGATAATAGGTATTACTCTGTTGCGAAGCATGAAACAGGTTTACTGCAAGTGTTTTATAAAGATATAAAATAATGTTTATAAATAAAAAAGTGTAAAAAAATGGTTATTCGGCATAGATTTTGTGCAGTTAATACAAGCTGGCAACAAGGCTCAGAATGTGCAGATCATTATTTCAGATCACCGCCACGTGTTCGTAAATTTGTCTGGAATTGTAATTTTTTATCGCAGCCTCAACCCGGTTCAGCAATCACTTTTTTTTTGATTTAGCACCCGGCCTGAAATTCCTTAGGAATTGGAACATTTCTACCAACTATTTTTTTTCTTAAAAGAGGAAAATTTTTTCTGAAAACGCATTAATTAACTGACTTTTATGTTTTATAAAAATATATACGCTAAACGAAATGAAATAAACCGGAAAGAAACAGGAAAAAAGCGGAAATTATTTTCCTGTTTCCTTTTCTCATAAAGGATAAAAAAGGATAAAGAAAAGATAAAGGTATATACCCGGAATAGTGCATCCATACCGGAAGTAAATAGGAAAAAACGGAAACTATTTTCTTGTTTCCACTTCTCATAAGGGATAAAAAAGGATAAAGAAAAGATAAAGGTATATGCCCGGAATAGTGCATTCATACCGGAAATAAATAGGAAAAAAGCGGAAATTATTTTCTTGTTTCCTTTTCTCACAAGGGATAAAAAAGGATAAAGAAAGGATAAAAGGCTATACCCTGAATAGTGCATTCATACCGGAAATAAATAGGGAAAAAGCGGAAATTATTTTCTTGTTTCCTTTTCTCA
>CAIYVS010000192.1 GCA_903929655.1 uncultured Bacteroidota bacterium
ACTACTAAGTTGCTAGGCATTATTACAACTGTGTACTTATTAAGTGGCATTAACCTTGCTTTTAATATTACTTAACATCTGCTTAAGAAATCAAGTTTTTAAGAGCCTGTATATTAGACGATAATTTGCATTATAATGCCGATAAACTTATGCTATACAGGTATATGAATTAGGCATAGTTTTCTATACTTGTATTTAGAATAGTTTTCCTTATAGGGATGGTTTGTATTCTGTGTGCTTTATAGTAAACGCAAAAAACAAAGAGCTCGCCCCGGACCTTTGAGGCAAGCTCTTTGATTATAGTTTTTATATTGTGGTTTTAAGGACGATGTTTATTAGAAAATTCCCAGGAACCTTTTCTTTTTCACAACACGTACTTTCAGCATGCGCATATCTTTATTGGGCCTGTCTGCACTATTGCGTGGCTCAGCAGCAATTTTTTCAACTATGTCCATACCTTCCAGCACTTCTCCAAAAACAGTATAACCACCATCCAGGAAAGCAGTCCCGCCCTGGGTTTTATAAACATTACGTTGTTCTGCAGTAAATTTTCTGCTGCTACGGCCTTCAATATTATCCAGTTCCTGGTCCGTCAGTTTCTTACCAATTACTATATAAAACTGGCAACCCGAAGAAGCCTTTTCAGGATTATTATCGCGGGCCATACCTACTGCACCGCGTTTATGGTAATCCACATCATTTATCTCGGCGGGTATGCGTGGGCCATGTTCTCCATCGCCCAGGTTTTGCCCTGCGCTGGCATGTTTGGAATTGGGGTCGCCGCCCTGTATCACAAATTCAGGTATCACCCTGTGAAAGAGTGTACTGTCATAAAAATGTTCTTTAGCCAGCCTTATCATATTATCCCTGTGTTTAGGGGTATTGTCATAAAGCTCCATAACAATTTTTCCGTATTCGGTAGTTATTTCAACTTTGGTTTTTTGTGCCAGGGCAGCTGTTGACATGATAATAAATGCAACAAAAGAGAATATTGGTTTCTTCATAAGATCAAAAAATAAAAAGCTAATTTATCAATAAAACTAATTAATGTCTTTAATTTTCAAATTCATTGCATCTCAAATATTTAAATATTACCTGATCTCCTGGCACAATTCTATCAATACTCCATTAGTAGTTTTAGGATGTAAAAAGCAAACCAGTTTATTATCGGCTCCCTTTTTCGGGCTTTCATTCAGCAATTCGAAGCCTAAAGCCGCAAGGCGTTTCATTTCCGCCTCTATATTTTCCACCTCAAAAGCTATATGATGTATGCCTTCGCCCTTCTTATCAACAAATTTCCCAATAGGACTTTCTGCCTTGCTTGCTTCCAGTAGTTCTATTTTGGAGTCCCCGGTCTGAAAAAAAGCGGTATTAACTGCTTCAGATGTAACTGTTTCAGTCTTGTAACAGGGTGTATTTAATAATTGCTCAAATAAAGGAATTGACTTTTGCAGGTCTTTAACAGCTATGCCTAAGTGTTCTATTTTCAACATTGGTTAAATAGCTTTTAATAATGGGAATATATAAAGGTTTAATGCCCTTCAGGGCTCTAAAATACCACTTTTGGCTTAACTTTGTCCCAACATCCTAAAGGGATGCGAAAACGTATGGAATTAAAGTTGCCGATTTATCTTGATAACAATGCTACTACCCCAATGGATCCCCGGGTATTGGAGGCAATGTTACCCTATTTCGTTGAGAAATTTGGTAATGCTGCCAGCAGAAACCACTCTTTTGGATGGGTGGCTGAAGAGGCCGTAGACTATGCCCGTGA
>CAIYVS010000193.1 GCA_903929655.1 uncultured Bacteroidota bacterium
ATTAACTTTAATCGAATACTCAAGAATATTAGCAAACGACATTGTTGCATTTAACTCTTGCGAATTTAATATGCGAAACAGCAACGGACGTTTCATGTTGAATTTTGATGGACCTCATAAATGTTTTATTTGCTCAAGTCAATTAGAAGAAGTCTACACAGATTTAAACAAGAATTCAAAATATTATTATTTGTCAAATTCTATAATCAGTTGAAATTTGACGTATGACAACTTACAAATTAAGCGGTGATGGAAACAGATTGGCGCTGTAAGAAAAAGAGAACAGAGAATTGTTAAGGCAACAAAAAAGAATAGCAGTACGAATATTCTATATTTCCTGATAGTTATAAATAATTACAGTAGATTTATACATAGACAGTTCTTGATTTCTCAAATATTATTAGCATGCTTATTTTTATAGGAACGATAATGGATACGCACACGGTATGGGAAGCTCTAAGATATGACGACACATATTTAGATGATGCAATTTCATTTAATTTTCCAATCCCATTTCAATTAAATGAACGAGAAGCACTAAACTATTTAAAGAGCCATCTGCCTGAGGATGAAAGACAATGGATAAGTTATGCAAATAATAAATGGATCATTGACATCGATTTTTTTAAAACAAAATATAATGACACCATAAACGCCTTGTTGAATCAACCGGAGAAAAGTAGGAATGAGCCACGCGGCGAAAATACTATTTACTCAGACTTATATTTGGATACAAAATTAACTCTTGACATCATATCGGGTGTTCATTTTGTAGAACCGGAGGTAACAGAGAGAAATCAGCGAGGAGAAACCCAAACTACGGTTAAGTTTATACTTACTTATGAAAAACTAACGGAGATGCGTTCAAAGAAAATATTTTTAAGTCATAAAAGTGCTAACAAGACAATTGTTAAAGAGTTTAGCGAGACCTTGAAAATCATAGGGTATGACACATGGCTTGACGATGATGTTTTAAATGCTGGGGAAAAGCTGCATCGAGGAATTTTAAATGGTTTTAAGAATTCTTGCGCTGCAATATTTTTCATAACACCTGACTTCGTTGATGAAAAATATTTGGCAACGGAGATTGATTATGCAATTACAGAGGCAAATGAAAAAGGTGATAAGTTCAAAATAATTACCCTGTTATTGAAAAATGACAAAGGCATAGGTAAGGTGCCTGATTTGCTAAAACAATTTGTATATAAATCCCCAAAGTCAGACCTCGAAGCAATACGAGAAATTGTAAAGGCTCTCCCTTTGAAGCCAGAATTAATCGGATGATATCTATTCCCCGCACAAAGACCACACCGCAGGTAGGTAAAGCAAAGGGGTTGCCCCCTTTGCCTCCCTTAAGAACCGTACGTGCAAGTTTCCCTGCATACGGCTCAAGCACTTAAATCTTGAAGTGTGTTTTATCTTCAAGGGCTTTTAAGCTTACTTCTCATTTCAAAGTATTTAAACCACAACGGGTCATAGGGATTTGCTGATCCCTTTATCTGCATGTGTCTTCTAATAGGTGTTGATTGAGCCTTAAATAGCGTGGCAAAAGTTTTGGCACAGCGAAAAGTCCATTGAACCTTGTTAATAGTATGAAAATATTTTTTCAAAGTCCAAACAATCGATCTTCTGCTATGTCTTCTTAAAGCCCACTGGAAGAGCTTGCCAAAGATGAAGTTGTCCAACACTTTGAATGTGTGTTTGGCAACAATATGTCTGTGGTAGGCTGCCCATCCACGAATAACAGGATTAAGCTGTTTTATCAAGACAAACTGAGAGGATGCTTTGTTCTTATTGATGATGTCTGTAATCTTCTGTTTGCAGGATTTTATGCTCTTTTTAGCGGGCTTGATGAGAAGTTTGCCCTTGTATTTACGAACATTTTGTCCAAGAAAATCAAATCCCTCCTTGATATTTACTATCCTTGTTTTCTCTTCCGATAATGTGAGCCCACGGCTATGTAAAAAATCTTTGATAGCAGGAACTAACTTTTCTTCGAGGAACTCTTTGTTTCTTGCTGTAACAACAAAGTCATCAGCATAGCGGATGTAATTTACCAAGTTTTTATTTAACCCACGTCGCCCAACCTTGCCTGTTTTCAGGAAGGTTTTGCCGGCAATTGTGTTTAAAATAGCTTCCAATCCGTCAAGCGTCATGTTGGCCAGTACTGGCGAGATTATCCCGCCTTGTGGCGTGCCGCTTTCGGAGTAGAAGAGGGATTTACCATCAATGATTTCTGCTCTCAACCATAAACGCAGGAGTCGTTTGTCCATCAGGATATTATTATAGAGCCATTCGTGGCTTATGTTGTCAAAGCACCCTTTAATATCCGCATCCAGTACCCATTGTGCTGCGCCTTCATGATACAGCGTGGCAAAACATTGCCGCATGGCATCAGCGCAAGAACGTTTCGGACGGAAGCCGAATGAATTGGTATCCGCCTGCGTTTCTGAAATCGGATCAAGTGCTAATAAATAGAGTGCTTGCATAGCTCTATCCCTCATTGTAGGGATAGATAATGGTCTTTGTTTACCATTTGCTTTTGGGATATAAATCCTCCGCAGTGGCGATGGTTGATACGACTTGCGTTTTAATGATTGTACAGCTTTCATCTTGCTGTTGTTCGTAGACCATACCAAGCCGTCAACGCCCGGTGTTCTACTACCTTTGTTAGAAGTAACCCGTTTTACCGCTAATAATTTGGCGGCAAACGAGTTTGTCAGTACCCATTGTAATGAGCGTACCTTGCGATACTGTTTTGCTTTGTAAGCCTTTACGATACGTGTCTGTAAGGTAGTTACCTTTTGTTCAATAGCATTCCAGTCAATGGAAATCCATTGTGTACAAGTTTCTGACGCATACTCTTTAACAGAGTTCTTATTTGCTTTCATGATTTAAAACTTACCTACAGTTTCTCGTAATTAAGTACCAGGTGGAAGTGGGCGTATCTTTGCCATTACAGCAAAGCCTTTGCTTTTTCCACCATCCTCTGCCCATGCAGCCATCGGTATTCCTTGCGGTTTACTTTCTCAATCTTACGACTGAGGACTGCATGGGTTTACCATGTTCCGATGGATTTACAGAATGGGTAAGAGCCTGCCTTTTGACCGGAGAAACAACAGTTACGTAATGCTATTCACCAGAGCATTATCTTGTTCTCGTACCTTTTGGTTAAAGCCTGTCAGCGTCTTTGGCTTATCAGTCCTGACGGTCTTTAAACAGCAGTTCACTTATGTTGCTCATTCCATTCATTTCTAACACCCCGTCTCCTGACACTGGAAACACCTGACACTCCTCACGGCTTGTCATTAAGGCTATGTTGTCCTCTGAGCTTCATACCTTGTCATTACTAACAACGCATGTCAGAGTAGGAAACCTGTGGCAACACACAGGGTTGACTGAAGGAAAAAATCCATCGTCAACAGTAAATCCATCAGCTTCATGTCGCACGGTAAAAAGGACTCTCTCCAATAGTCGGGGCACATTGTCCGCCAGACCTGTACAACACCTTTTCTATGATGATCTCAAAGGAAGAAAAGGAGATGCACAGCCCTTCCCGCTGGTCGGGTCTAGTCTGACATACACTGTGCAGTGCCGCCTATCTCCGTTCGGGTAGCTTCTGTGTCCCGGAGCCAGTCACAGGCATTCCTAACGCAGCTCCATTTCGTTCCACAATGGCTTGGCACAACTGTGCAGCATGATGTTTTCCTTTGCACAAGGCACACACCTTAAACCATCATTAAACTGCACATCGGCTCTGCTTCCGCTCCTCTCCATTTCACTTTGCGTTCTTCTCCATGCCTGTAACAAGATCCGATCCACCCGCTGCCAATGTCTGTGCTCGCCTGCGCAACCAACTGCTGCGTTACGGATTTTTGCTGACACATGGCTACCCTTATTTGCATGCCACGCAAAAATCCTTCACTGAGCGGCTGTACCACTTCGTTACTTACAACCACCCAGCCGTTGGTACTCGCGCACGGAATGAGCTAAGCTCATTCCGTTTTGACGGCGAGCTGCACGGAAGTGATCGCAACTAAGATGTTGCAATCGCTTAGGCC
>CAIYVS010000194.1 GCA_903929655.1 uncultured Bacteroidota bacterium
CGCATACATTTTTAGAAAAGCCTGTTAAAATTTTAAATAAAAATCATGAAGAGGTAATAATAAATCATGCAGGATGGGGTGGAATGAATCTGGCATGCCTGAATTATCGTTTTCATAGCAAAAATAGTTCCAACTTTTTCAATGCCCAATCTGTAATCCTTATTAAAGAAACAATAGCAAAATGATTTTTTTTTTCAACAATTTGTTAGCAATTTCGTCCCCCCGCTAAAAAATAAAAGCAGGGCAAATCAAAGTGGAGTTTTTTCTGTTTAAGAGTGCAGGTTCCACAAATAATTTTAATAGTCAGGAAGCGGATAAGAATGCATAAGTTTTTTCCCCGCTGTCAAAAAAAAAATATTGACACTTAACTATTGGATTATAAAAAATTGATTAACTTGAATGACGTTGCTTCATAACATGGATAAAAACCTTTACAATATCAACAATAATATTATCACAGAAGCAGAACATGCATGGGAGAAATGCCTGAACATTATAAAGGATAACGTTAACTGGCGCACTTACCAAACATGGTTTGAACCGATAAAGGCCGTAAACCTTGGCGGGAATATTCTGACACTGCAGGTGCCAAGCCAGTTTTTTTATGAGTGGCTTGAAGAACATTTTGTAGAGCTTCTTGGTAAAACGATCAAGCGCATTCTTGGTAAAGAGGGGAGGCTGGAATATCGCATCATGATGGAAAGCAACGGAGGTGCCAACCGCAACCCGGCTTCTATTAATATGCCCGGCAGCACCTATACGCGTCCATCAAAAGAAAATAACTATGTGGACATGCCATTGAAATGGGATGACCCTCATAATATAAAAACACCGTATGCTATTCCCGGTTTGAAACGCATGCAGGTAGATCCGCAACTCAATGCCAATTACATTTTCGAAAATTATGTAGAAGGAGATTGTAACAGGGTGGCAAGATCGGCTGGTTTGCATGTGGCACAAAAGCCAGGCGCTACATCGTTTAACCCATTAGTAATATTTGGCGGAGTAGGCTGGGGTAAGACCCATTTGGTGCAGGCAATAGGCAATGAAGTGCGTCGTCTGCATCCTAACAAAGCGGTATTATATGTAAGTGCTGAGAAATTCATTAATCAATTCATAGACCACTCAAAGAATAATGAGATAAATGATTTCATACATTTTTACCAGCTGATAGATGTGCTGATACTGGATGATATTCATTTGTTTGTTCCTGCCACCAAAACACAGGATGTATTCTTTGCCATTTTCAATCACCTGCATCAAAGCGGCAAGCAAATTATCCTGACAAGCGATACTGCACCGAAAGATATGGAAGGTATGCAGGAGCGATTGCTCAGCCGTTTCCGCTGGGGTTTGAATGCAGATATACAGGCGCCGGAGTTTGAAACCCGCCAGGCCATACTGCAGGTGAAGATGAAACAGGAAGGGCTTGAAATACCTGAGGAAGTAGTGAAATATGTAGCCTATAATGTGCAGAGCAATGTGCGTGAACTGGAAGGCGCTCTTATTGCATTATTTGCACAGGCAACCTTGAACAGGAAGGAAATAGACCTGGACCTCGCTAAGCGTGTCATGAAGAATTTTGTGAAGACCGCCGCAAGGGAAATGACGATTGAGAATATCCAGAAAATGGTGTGCGAATATTTTCATATTCCTTACGACAGGTTGCAGGCAAAAACACGTAAACGCGAAGTGGTTCAGGCCCGGCAGATCACAATGTATCTTGCCAAGAAATTTACCAAATATTCATTAAAACATATAGGAGAGCATTTTGGAGGTTTTGACCACACTACGGTTATCCATTCCTGCCAGACGGTTGAAAACCTGATGGATACTGACACAGAGTACAAGGAACACCTGCTGGAGATACAGCAAAAAGTACAATTGGCCAGTATATAAATAAGCTTAAAAAAATCTTTTGTTTTATCGGTAATAAAACTATCTTTGCAGTCCCAATTTTAGGGGGTAAACGTTCTTGAGAATCACTCTGAGCAAGGCTCAGGCCCAAAATAGGTGAGGTGGGAGAGTGGCCGAATCCAATAGTTTGCTAAACTGTCGTACGCCTTAAAGTGTACCGCGAGTTCGAATCTCGCCCTCACCGCTGAAGCAATTTTAAAATTGCAGATTGTCAATTGAAGATTGCCAATTAAAAACCGGAAGTAGTGTTACTGAATTGTAACATGAAAATTGAAAAAATATTCGGGGAGTAGCGCAGGCCGGTAGCGCACCTGGTTTGGGACCAGGGGGTCGCAGGTTCGAATCCTGTCTCCCCGACTTTCAGAAAGCTCAACAGCAATGTTGGGCTTTTTTTATTTAATCCGGAGGTCAATACTGACAAGGGTTACAGCTTCCGAATCTCATATAGATATATTAATTGAATAAGCTCCCTCGGTGAGTCTAAATGAGACATTTCCGTCACCATAATGACCACACTTCCGTCAACATTCCGTCACGACTTTCTTTAACCTTTAAAATTCATCAAACTATATGAAGAGTACATCCTTCACAATCAAGCTATTTCTAAAAGTTGAGCGTCAGAAAAAGGATGGTACTGCTACAATATATGCACGCCTCCGGCTTGACGGCAACAAAATGGAGCTTACATCCAATAAAAATGCCACTCCTGAACAATGGAATGACAAAGCAGGGAAAGTAATTAAACATCCTGATTCAAGACAACTAAATAAGTACCTGGAAGCGTTTGTAAGCAAGATAAACAATGCATATTCTCAACTATTCATTGCACAGCAACATATTACATTAGAAGCGATAAGAAGCCTTGTATTAGGCTTGCCAGCCAAGGAAAAGAGTGTCACCCTACTATCGGTGGCAACCGAACATAACGTCCAATTTGAGCAGCTAATAGGGGTTAAATACAGCTATGGGAGCTATAAGAATTATAAGTCTACTCTTAAATATCTGATTGAATTCATACCCTTGTATACTCATAAGAAGGACATCCCACTGTCAGGGGTAAATTATAGATTCTGCGAAGCATATTTTTCGTATCTCACTACCAGTAAGCAATGCCACACCAATGGAGCTAATAAGCAGTTACAGAGGCTTAAGAAGATAATTAACTATGCTATTAAGCTCGGTTACATCCAAACAAATCCGATGGCATCTTACACCCTGGAATTTGAACCCGTTGACAAAGTGGCCCTTACGCAGATGGAGATACAGCAACTATTTGAACTGGACCTAAAACGACCCGTATTACAACATGTCCGTGACATATTCCTTATTCAATGCTTTACAGGACTATCCTACAGCGATATTAAACTGTTAGCACCTGAACATATCTCCCTGGGTCAAAATGATACTTACTGGATAAGGATGCGCAGACAGAAAACTAAAGTATCATTTGCAATACCCTTGTTACAGCCTGCACTGTTGATATTAGACACCTATATCAAGTCCCCTGGGTATCCAATACTTCCTGTACTATCCAACCAGAAGATGAATGAGAATCTTAAATTAATACAGGAGCTTGCAGGCATTCATAAGAACCTGACAACGCATTTAGCACGTCATACGTTCGCAACAACTATAACATTAAGTAACGGTGTGCCGCTCGAAACAGTATCAAAAATGCTGGGACATACGAAACTAAGCACTACACAGATATATGCTAAAGTATTGGACAGCAAGATTGATAATGATATGAAATATGAATAAGAAAAGTGTTAAAATAAGAATTAAAATATTACCTAAAATTAAATACGTTTTCTTGCATCCATCTGGCAAGACTTGAACACCAAAAATTGTGGA
>CAIYVS010000195.1 GCA_903929655.1 uncultured Bacteroidota bacterium
GGAAATATTTATGTTGCTGCCTGTACAAAATCTACCGATTTTCCGCATACTGCAAACGCTTATCAAACAACCCTTTCCGGTAACCAGGATGGCGTGATCATAAAGCTAAACAGCAATGTAACATCTCTTTTGTGGAGCACTTATATTGGAGGAACGAGCGATGATGCGGCCTATAATATTGTTTTCAATAACGATCAATCTTCATTTTTTGTAGGTGGTGGTACACAAAGTTCAAATTTTCCATCCACCGCTGGCACATATCAAAGTAGCTACCAGGGAGGGGCATCAGACGGCTTTATTCTCAAGTTCCAGAATGGGGGATCTTATGCTTTACAAAAAGGCACTTTCATAGGCACTAACAATGTAGACCAGGTATATGGTTTGCAGGTAGACCGCAATAATATGGTTTATGCTATGGGCCAATCCCTTGGCGGCACATTCCCGGTAACAAATGTTACCTATTCCAAACCCAATTCCACGCAATTTGTTATTAAACTGGATAGCAATCTTACAACAGATATATACTCCACCATTTTCGGATCCGGCGATCCTGCACATACCAATATATCGCCTGTTGCTTTCTTGGTTGATACTTGTGAGAATGTATATATTTCCGGCTGGGGAGGTACGCTTGGTTTTCCCGGTGCACCGGCTTCTGTGGGCAATACAAATAATCTACCTACAACATCCAATGCCGCACAAACTACTACAGATGGCAATGACTTTTATTTTATAGTGTTTGGCAAAAATATTTCTTCATTGCTGTATGCCACTTATTTTGGCAGGTATAGCACCGATGTAGGAAAAGGGGAACATGTGGATGGTGGCACAAGTCGTTTTGATAAAAATGGTGTTATTTATGAGGCCATATGCGGTAACTGTTATGGAAGTGGCGGAACAACAACCGCTTTCCCCACAGGCCCTACAGGGGTATGGAGCACTGTTGATTCCAATTTAAACTGTAATGAAATTGCGCTTAAAATAGCCTTCCAGTTTGGTCCTGTGCAGGCAAGCGCAAGCGCCTCGCCAAGTACAAAAGG
The DNA here is from genome assembly GCA_903929655.1 of uncultured Bacteroidota bacterium. Lineage (GTDB taxonomy): Bacteria > Bacteroidota > Bacteroidia > Chitinophagales > Chitinophagaceae > JABDGU01. Next base: position 1,041 of record CAIYVS010000195.1, read on the forward strand.
ATGTGCACCATTTACGGTTTCATTTACCAATAATTCTACAAACGGTGCTTCCTATTATTGGGATTTTGGAGATGGCACGCCTACCAGCAATGCATTTAATGTGACCCACACTTTTACTACAAAAGGTGTTTACCAGGTAAAATTAGGCGTGTATAATGTGAATGCATGTACAAAATTGAGCGACACGCTTATTCTTACAATAGTGGTTGATACTTCAGCGATACAGCCCGAGTTTACTTATACTATTGTTGACAGTTGTAATCCATATACGGTTTCTTTTACCAACACTTCACAATACAGCAGCACAGTAGGCTCGCAAAATTTTACAACATTTACCTGGTATTTCGGTGACGGCACCTCTTATACCGGAACTACCCCCCCTAATCACGTATACTCGGTAGCAGATACTTACACAGTAACTTTGGTAATGGTGGACACCACTGCCTGCAACTCACCTGACACCGTACAGCATAAATTCTATTTTTCCAATTTGCGCACCACGGCTTCTTTCACTTCACCCGATACCGTTTGCCTGGGTTCAACGGTTAATTTTGCAAACACATCTACTAATTATCAAAGTTCCTTCTGGGATTTTGGCAACGGGCAGACCTCCACAAGCCAGAACGCTTCTTATAAATTTGACTCACTCGGCACTTTTACTATAACCCTCATTGATTATAATCCCGGTGCCTGCAATGGAACAGATACTTTCAAAAAAATAATCACGGTCGTCTCTACTCCAACAGCTAATTTTTCTTATGCACCTAATCCGCCCCTAACCAATACACCCGAAGTTTTTACAAACCTTTCCACCAATGCAGTGCGTTATAATTGGGATTTTGGTGACGGTAATACAAGCACAGAAACCAACCCTACCCATATGTTTGAAGTAAGCGGTAATTTTAGCGTTTGCCTCACTTCATTCAATAAACTCAACTGCTCTGCCAAACTTTGTAAAACGGTTGCATCCGATGTTCAGCCGCTGGCAGATCTGCCCACTGCGTTTTCTCCTAATGGCGATGGTAAAAATGACATTTTGTACGTGCGCGGAGTATCTATAAAAATAATGGACCTGAAGATTTTTAACAGGTGGGGACAATTGGTATTTGAATCCACAAATCAATCAGTAGGCTGGGATGGAACTTATAAAGGAAAGCCCCAGGAAATGGATGCTTATGCTTTTGTACTGGATATACAATTTTATGATGGTTCCAAATTTCAAAAGAAAGGCAATATCACTTTGCTTCGATGATAATATATGAAGAACGGGTTTTTACATAGAGTGTTAATTGTATTGCTGCTGTTATTAATTTCAGCAAAAGCCGGTTTGTTTGCCCAAAGCATACATTTTTCGCAGTACTACAATGCACCCATGCTTCTTAATCCTGCCAATACAGCTTTGATGCCTGAAAATGATTTCAGGATGGGTTTAAACTACCGCAATCAATGGGCTACCATACCCGTTCCCTATAGTACTTTTTCTGCTTTTGCCGATTTTAAAATGTTTAGTAATAAACAAAGTGGTGGGAAAAACTGGCTGGGCCTGGGCGGAGCCTTTTTTAATGATGTGGCAGGCGATGGTAAATTGTCACTTACCCGTTTTGAGGGCTTTGCCGCATATCACCTGGGCATGGGCGAATATAGTATGCTTTCCCTTGGCTTATCAGGCGGCTATGTGCAGAGAAGCGTCAATTACAGTGACCTCACCTTCGATTCTCAATGGGATGGGTTTAGTTTCAACCCCAGCCAGGGAAACAATGAGAAATTGGGCATTGTTAAAACCAGCTATAATACCATAGGTGCCGGACTTAATTTTGCCTACTTCCCCAACGATAAAGTGTATATGAAGTTTGGTGTCGGGGCTGCAAATATTAACCAGCCAGTGGAAAGCTTTTACGGTGGCAGTAACCAGGTAGGCATACGCCCTGTTGCAAATGTGGATGTTTTGTACAAGGCAGGCGATACCTGGATCATGAACCCCTCAGCTTATTTTGCTACTCAAAAAGGTGCCTACGAATTGGTTTATGGCTCTCTGTTCCAGGTTTACCTGGGTGGCAAAAGCGAGTCTTACCCCATGCAGTTCATCATGGGGGCATATAATCGTTTGAATGAATCGGTAATAGGGGTGGTTGGTTTTCAGTGGGGTAGTGTGCAGCTAATGGGTAGTTACGATGTCACAATTTCTTCCCTTGCCCCATATGATTCAGGAAATGGCGCAATTGAATTCTCCCTTATATACCAGGGGGTATGGGATGGGGAGAAAGGAAGGCGTACCTATAACTGTCCCCGCTTCTTTTAACAAAAAATTTCGCACTTTACAATTTAAGGGTGTTATTTTTGATATTGTTTATACATTAATCTTATTATGGAAAAAAATAAAGTATTACTGGTAGAAGATGATACAAATTTCGGACAGGTATTGAAAAACTACCTGGAACTGAATGATTTTGTAGTTGAACTGGCGCGTGATGGTATTTTAGGCCTCGCTGCTTTTCGTCGCGAAAAATTTGATATCTGCCTGCTGGATGTTATGATGCCGAATATGGATGGCTTTACACTGGCTGAAGAGATCAGGAATGTAGATCCCGACATACCCTTATTCTTCCTCTCTGCCAAAAGCATGAAAGAAGATATACTGAGCGGCTACAAACTGGGCGCTGATGATTATATAACCAAGCCATTTGACAGTGAAGTTTTGTTGCATAAAATAAAAGCCATCCTGAAACGCAACCAGGAATTGCAGGAAAAACAACATGCTCAATTTGAATTTATTGTAGGGAAGTATCATTTTAATTCCAAGCTTCGTAAGCTGGAACATGAGGGGCAATCCGTTACCCTGTCTCCAAAGGAAAATGAATTGCTGCTGATGCTTTGCGAATATAAAAACGATCTCCTGCCGCGCGAAACCGCCCTGAAACGCATCTGGGGCAGCGATACCTATTTCAACGGTCGCAGCATGGATGTTTATATTGCCAAGTTGCGTAAATATCTTAAAGAAGATACTACGGTTGAAATAGTGAATATTCATGGTAATGGTTTCAGGCTGGTGGCTCCGGAATAAATAAAAAGAACCTTTGCCCTGGTTTTTGTGGAAGCAATATTTACAAGCCTCATTCAGCATTGTAAATGGAAGCATCTTTTTTTCAAATTGGCATATTTTCAAATTAATGAAGCATTTACCTAATCTTTTAACACTGGCCAATCTTTTTTGCGGATGTATTGCCATTGCATTCATTTTGAATTCGCAACCTTTCCTGGCCAATTTTGATAATGGCGATCAGTATTGGGTATATGGTACAGAGCAGGCCTATCTTGGCAGCATCTTTATAGGTATAGCTGCCATATTCGATATGCTGGATGGTATGACCGCAAGGGGATTGAAAGTTTTTTCTCCTATTGGCAAAGACCTCGATTCCCTGGCTGATATAGTAACATTTGGTGTGGCTCCTTCTATGATATTGTTTAAGATGCTTTGGGCCACATATATGAGTGGCC
>CAIYVS010000196.1 GCA_903929655.1 uncultured Bacteroidota bacterium
CTGACTGTCTGGGTCCAATTCACTTATAACACAGGTCTGGTTACCCCTGAACCCTGAAACAAGATTCAGATGCCCAACAGCCATCTAACCGACCATTGTTAAACTCCATACTCTATACTCCATATTAAGAAATGAATACACATTTCTTAATAGCCAGTTGAATGAAAACAATCCTCACACATTCACTAGTAAAATACTTGTGAATGTGGTGACATATACTTGATAAGTGTGTATTTTTTACTATTATGAGAAAGAGAAGAGTTGGTTCAACAGACAACCTGTTTGATGTCAATAAAACACTTTTGATGAATCTGTAGTGTTTATTTTTATCAATATATTTCACAATATGTAAATTGCTTCATCAGGATTAGTATAATAAGTTTTTACTATTAGTTAAATTAGCCACCTCCCTACTTGCTCCGCTCACAGTGGGATAACTCTTTTTCTTCTCTAGATTTGCTCAATATGTCACATGAATCCGTTTTGTAGATTGGAGGTTACCTAATATTCACATTTTTAAAGTTTTTGAAATATAGGATATTTCACTGTTGATTTTTGCTTTACTTTTGCAGCCATTATGCCTGCTGCACAATCTATTATTAATCCTGCCTGGCTCTTACTGGAAGACGGCACATTATTGAAAGGAAAAGCATTCGGTGCCAAAGGCACGAGTGGGGGAGAAATATGTTTTAATACCGGTATGACTGGCTACCAGGAAGTTTTTACTGATCCGTCTTACACCGGGCAGGTGCTGATCATGAACAATGATTATGTTGGTAATTATGGGGTTAAGAATGAAGATGTGGAATCTGATTCGGTAAAAATAAAGGCCCTGATTTGCAAAAATATCACGAACAGGTATTCGCGTATGCTTGCCAACGACGGACTGGAAGACTACCTGGTAAAGAACCATATTGTTGCTATCTATGACGTAGATACAAGGGCTTTGGTTCAGCATATCCGCAGTAAAGGGGCTATGAATTGCGTTATCAGCACCGAAATAAGCGATGAGGCCGGTTTAAGGGTGGAATTGGCTAAAGTACCTGATATGGCCGGGTTGGAGTTGTCATCACAGGTTTCGACAAAGGAACCATATACAGTTGGTTCTCCGAACGCACCAATACGTATCGCCGTGATGGATTATGGTGTGAAGAAAAATATTCTGCAGTGTATGGTGGAGCGCAATGCGTTCGTGAAGGTTTTTCCTGCTAAAACAGAACTATCAACTTTACAGGAGTTTAAACCCAATGGATATTTTATATCAAATGGCCCTGGTGATCCAGGATCAATGGATTATGCTGTGAAGACTGTAAGAGATATATTAAATACCGATATGCCTTTCTTTGGTATATGCCTTGGACATCAGCTACTGGCAAGGGCAAATGATATACCTACGTTTAAAATGCATCATGGGCACCGTGGCCTGAACCACCCGGTTAAGAATCTGCAGACGGGAAAATCTGAAATAACTACTCAAAATCATGGATTTGGGGTTGATCCTGAAGCTGTGAAGAATAGCGACAAAGTGGAAATAACCCATCTGAACCTGAATGATGGGTCGATAGAAGGTATCAGGGTAAAGGGAAAACCTGCTTTTTCGGTTCAATACCATCCTGAAGCAACTCCCGGGCCACATGATTCCAGGTATTTGTTTGATGATTTTATCAAAATGATAGAAGAAAGTATGTGATCTCTAATGTTTGAAAATTCCTAATGACATAGTGAATTGTTTATATTATTTTCGGTCTTGTCTTATACCATAGCGAAAAATGAAAAATGAAAAAATCCTGATAATAGGTGCGTGCGGACAAATAGGGGTGGAATTGACCCTTGCTTTAAGAAAAGTATATGGCAGTGACCAGGTAATAGCGACTGATATCCGTAATGAGCATCCATTATTGAAAGGAAGCGGCCCCTATTATTCATTGAACGCTTTGGATGCAGTGGCGACCTATGAGTTAGTGAAAAAAGAAAGCATTACCCAGATATATTTGCTTGCTGCACTACTTTCTGCTACCGGTGAGAAGGACCCTAAACGCACCTGGGATATCAATATGGAGAGCATGTTGGGTGTATTGGACATTGGTGTACAGGAAAAATTAAATAAGATATATTGGCCAAGCTCTATTGCTGTTTTCGGGCCTACTACTCCCCGCGATCATACTCCCCAGCAAACCATTGTTGAGCCACGCACTGTATATGGCATCAGCAAGTATGCGGGTGAATTGTGGTGCCAGTATTACCACCAGCGTTGGGGGCTGGATGTGAGAAGTATGCGATATCCCGGACTCATCAGTTGGAAATCAGAACCAGGCGGAGGAACAACAGACTATGCTGTAGAAATATATATTGAAGCGCTCAAAAAAAGCAAATACACTTGTTTCCTTTCTGAAAGTACTTATTTGCCGATGATGTATATGGATGACGCCATAAGAGGCACCATAGAGCTGATGGAGGCATCTGCCGATAAAATAAAAACACGCATGGCCTATAATATTTCTGCCATGAGTTTTTCACCCAGGGAAATAACATCTGCCATACAGTATCATATTCCCGAGTTTAAAATTGAATACAATCCCGATTTTCGCCAACAAATAGCAGACGGATGGCCCAGGAGCATAGATGATCGTGCTGCGCGTGCCGACTGGGGCTGGCAACATGAGTTTGATCTGAACAGGATGACTTATGATATGTTGAAGCAATTGAAAAAGAAATTGCAGTTGGCATAGTTTGTTGACTGGTTGCCAGCTTAATTCGTTGATATGTTAATGAGCCGGATATTTTTATTTAGAAAATATATTTTGCTATGCCTAAGCAAAAACTTGTTGTACTTAGCGGGGCTGGCATAAGCGCTGAAAGTGGCCTGCGTACTTTCAGGGATAGTGATGGTTTATGGGAAGGCTATAATATAGAAGATGTTGCTACACCCCGCGCATGGTATAGAGATCCCCAACTTGTTCTTGACTTTTACAATATACGCCGCCGAAATGTGCGGGATGCCAAACCTAATGCTGCACATATTGGATTAGCAGAACTGGAAAAGTACTATGATGTGCAAATTGTTACGCAGAATATTGATGATCTGCACGAGCGCGCCGGTTCGACAAAAGTTTTGCATTTACATGGTGAAATACTGAAAATGCGCAGCGAACATAGTGCGCATAAAATATATCCTATTGAAGGTGATATTAGGCTTGGAGATAAAGCTGAAGATGGCGGGCAATTGAGACCACATATTGTCTGGTTTGAAGAGCCAGTGCCAATGATTGAGCAAGCTATGCGTATTATGCAGTCTGCCGATATTTTTGTGTTAATAGGTACATCATTAGTAGTGTACCCCGCAGCGGGATTAGTGGATTATGTGAGGCCCGATGTGATGAAATATGTTATCGACAAAAGAATACCCTCTGTAAGCAAATACAAGAATATTATAGCCATCGAGAAGCCTGCGACAGATGGGGTAGAGGAGCTTTTTGATGTGCTTTTAAGATAGTTTTGTATATTTGAAAACAAGGTATTGAAAAGATTTATACCCTATTTTAAAAACAGACAAGTATGCCCCGTAAATTTTTATTCTCTAATATTGCCCTGATTTTTTTAATAATATGCGAGAATGCCTTTCTGTTTTACTTTAACAGACACCATATAACATCCCAATCATTGAACGCAAAATGCCTCTTTGCTTCGTCAATATGTTTTGGTATAATGTTAATATATAAATTTTATAAGGCAGAGGTAGATAATGTTATTGAAATTATAGATTATTGCTATGAAATTATAGATAAATTTAATATGCCACATTTTAAAGATAGATTGAAAGAAAATGTAATGAAAACCGATAAG
>CAIYVS010000197.1 GCA_903929655.1 uncultured Bacteroidota bacterium
AAAAAAACAAATTATCTCAGATGAAACGTACTCATATCATCCTGCTAATATTAGTAGCAGTAGCAGTAAGCGTAATAGTCAGCTCATTCGGTGATTTCAGCACTTATGAGACATTCGCATCAGCAGCCAAACAGCCTGAAAAGGCAGCCCATGTTATAGGCTTTGTGCAGAAAGACAAAGGAATGATCTATGATCCTAAAATAGATCCCAACCACTTCACTTTTTATGCAAAAGACAAAGCAGGCAACATAAATAAAGTGATATTTAACGGAGAAAAGCCACAGGATATAGAGAAATCTGAACAAATTGTGATGAAAGGCTATATTAAAGGAGATGCATTTTATTGTTCCGGCATCCAGATGAAATGCCCCTCTAAATACAAAAAGAATAATACCTCCGTCGGCGATAATAGCTAATTAAATTGGCCTTTTTGTCCGTGAAATTTACCCCTTTGGTCTTTGTCTTTTTGGAATTTGGGATTTATATACCGTAAATTCGCTAAATAATTTACAAATAACTTGGATACACAGTTCATAGGCGAGCACTTAGGGCCCGGGAGACTGGGTCATTTTTTTGCGATCACATCTTTTGTGATGGCACTGTTCAGTGCATATAGCTATTTCTCTGCCGTAAGGACCGAGAAGCGCGATATAAATGGCAGCATGGCATGGCAAAGATTGGGACGCAATAGTTTCATCCTGCACTTCGCATCCGTAATAGGCATCTTCACCGTACTCTATTATATTATAGCCAACCACCAGTTCGAGTATCACTACGCATGGGAGCACTCATCCAGGGCCCTGCCAAGCCACTACCTGCTATCTTGCTTCTGGGAAGGCCAGGAAGGAAGCTTTATGCTCTGGACATTCTGGCATTGCGTGCTCGGCATTGTAGTCATGTTCACCTCCCGCTTGCTGGAGACAAGGGTCATGACCATTATTGCCGTAGTGCAGGCATGCCTCGCCACCATGTTGTTGGGTATCTATTTCGGCAACGAGATCAGGATGGGCAGTACACCATTCATGCTCTTACGCACCGCCATGCAGGGCGCCCCCATATTCGCCATGCCCAACTATCTCGACATGATAAAAGATGGTAACGGCCTCAATGTATTATTGCAGAATTACTGGATGGTGATACATCCGCCCATATTATTTCTTGGTTTCGCAACCACACTCATTCCATTTGCCTATTGTATAGCCGCATTATGGAAAGGAGAATACACAGACTTTGTAAAACCTACCATCAACTGGGCATTATTTAACGGCGCCATATTAGGCACCGGTATCATGATGGGCGGCGCATGGGCATACGAGTCACTTAATTTTGGAGGTTACTGGGCCTGGGACCCCGTGGAGAATGCATCTCTTGTGCCCTGGCTCACATTAGTAGCAGGCCTTCATGCACTGATAATTTATAAATCAACAAACAGGTCATTGCCGGCAACCTTTATCCTGCTGCTGCTCACTCAGTTACTGGTTTGGTATTCTACATTCCTCACACGTACAGGTGTACTAGGTAAAACATCAGTACATGCATTTACAGGCGAAGGCAATTTTCTGTACTGGCACCTATTGATCGTGTTGGGTGTGCTGATATTGCTGGCCGTAGTGATGCTCGTCAAAAGATGGAAGAGCTTACCGAGGGTGAAAACAGAAGAAGAAATGGCTACCCGCGAGTTCTGGATGTTCATTGGCTCCATCGTACTCTTGCTTTCTGCTACACAGATCATTTTCTCTACCTCATTACCCATATGGGCACCATTGGTAAAATGGATAAGCGGCAAAGACATCGCGCCCCCTCTTGAACCCATGAAGCAATACAACAATATACAAGTATGGGTGGCCATTGTTATCGGTATACTTTCTTCTCTCACACTCTTCCTCAAATTCAAACACACGGATATGAAAACAGTATGGCGCAGGCTTGCCATACTTACAGGTGTTGCATTACTCTTCACGTTTTTTATAGGCTACACACAGCGTATTAATGCTTGGCATTACGACCTCATGCTCTTTGCTGCATGTTTTGGCTTGGTAGCCAGTGCCTATTATGCAATAGGAGTGCAGAAAGCCAAGATCAAAAAAATAGGCCCCTCAGTTGCGCATTTTGGTTTTGCTATGGTGCTGCTGGGTATTTTGCTTTCATCTTTCAATAAAGAAGTGATATCATTCAATACAAGCGGTTACGAACTGAAACTTGGCAAGGATGACCCGCAGGACAGGCAGAAAGAAAGCCGTGAGAATGTATTGCTGTTTAAAAATGTACCCGTAGTGCTGGGAGATTATGAAGCAACCTACAAAGGCGACTCTGTGCTTGTAAACGACCCACGCACATTTTACAGGGTAGATTATGTCAGAAAAGACTCTGCAACGAAAAAGGTCACTGAACAATTCAGTCTTTATCCTACCGCCTTTGTAAATCCAAAA
>CAIYVS010000198.1 GCA_903929655.1 uncultured Bacteroidota bacterium
ATGTTAAATAGAAATCCAATAAATGTTCTATAATTACGTCTTATGTTACCGAAGGCCCGAATAGGGAGCAAGGGACATTTTCCTGTCCTTGCGGACTATTTAACGATAAGATCGATTATAGAACAACTTCCATTGGGAGAAGCGTCTGCAATAAGAGGAGGAAATGAGTATATTTGTATTGCCAAATGTAAAAAAAAATGAGAGCCGTGTATTATGGCAAAGTCGCTTAGAAAAAAGCATGACACAATAAGCCCGGATTGCAAAAAGCTGGAATTGAAAATGAATAAAATGATTTCAGAGTTAGAAAAGAAATATGCGGAGTTTAACTTATGTATTTTCGTGAAACACGAAATAACAAAAGATGCAGACGCTAAATTAACCTTGTTTGGTTTAAGCGTTTCACGTGCAACTACATCTGTATAGCGGATAGCTCCTTAAAAATACCATCTTCAAACACTTTCGTTATTTCATATACGGCATAGTCGTTATTATAATCAGGATAGTAAACTATCGGATTAGTATAATCATTATGCATGAACATGCGTAATGTATTATTCTTAAAAGTCTCTGTTAATTTCAACATGTAATGATACATGCATGTTGTGTTTTGCGGAGCGACTACAAAAAATATATCCTTATTGTCTTTATTAATTCTGTTTAATTGAATAGCTGTTTGTTCACACCGAGTGGTTTTTACTTTCTTATAACTCATTTCATTTACGTTTGGCGATGTAAATATAAAAAAAGCGTATCAATATTGATACGCTGCTACATGTGTTTTGCCAAACTAAATGAAAGCTATTTTAAATGAGTTCGTTCTAATGCAGGACACGTTCAACGTGAGAATAAAAGACAGATTCTAAGAAACTTGTTACTCGTAATTGGTTCTTGGATTGCTGGGATTGGGGCAATAGCCCTTTGTATAATTGAGGTTTATAAGCTGTTTCACTCTTGTTCTTAAAGCCTAAGAACCTTTTAAACCGCATCCAGCGGTTATCCTTTTTGGGCTTTGCCCTGAGAAGCGTTGGCGAAAGACAAACAGACATTTGTTCTATAATTTACATTATGTTAAATAGAAATTATGAAAGCAATATACTGAGCCTCAAAGCATTAAACCAAAACCACTCTATCAACAATGTCATCAGTAGCCAAAAATTCAGTAAACCTGGAAATAGAACCGGTAGAAATATGCATGACTCTTTTGTCAAGCGCCAGCAGGACTAGCATTTAAAATGGTCAACTTTTTTCAAGACGACACAACACACCACATCCTGCAAATTCTAAAATTCTGCGAATTCTGATTCAGACAAATAAATTTGGAAACCGCCTCCCTGTCGTCGTAACTTTAACCCAAATTGGGACCAAATATTACGGCAAAATTTTATTCGTCTGCCCTGGCCACATACTCATCTACGCCCCTCAGCTATATTGAGTACCAGCCCCGGCAGCTAAAGAAAAACGAGACCCAGGCCCCCATTTCAGGACAATATATTAGAAACCCCAATGTCCGAAACATTGAAAAAACCGGACATTTTGAAAACCTTAATAAAAATTGATAATCAATAACTTACAACAAAAACAATGAAAAAAAATGTCCGACATTTTAAAATGTTACAACCACGGGACATACAAACCCCAAAACACCCTTAAAACAATAAACCAGAACACAAAAAAAGACAATAACCCCATAAATCATTTGAAATGCAAAGCTTAAATCATGTACAGGCACCTTTTTTCGAAGTCTACCCTTGTCCGATAGGCAGGGCGATCCACTAGCTGAAATTAGGATCGGCATTATGAAAATGTCGTTAAGAAAGAAGCAAAGGCTAAAGACGCACATATACGAGGTCTGTAATCAGCACAGGCCCCACAAATGAAAAGGAAGGTGATAAATCTGAACGGAGCATTGGTCGGCCATAAGCCAATCCTCTATTATATTAATAATATAAAATCAAAACATTGATTATCAATAAAATAAATAAATAAACCTAAACAATAAAATAAAACTAATTTCGGCAAAAACCAATACAAAGGCAAGATCAACACAACAAAAACTATACGCATAAATCCCATCCTAAGACAAACCCCATAAATCATTTGAAACTGTAAGCCGAAGTCATGCACAGGCACCTTTTTTCGCGCCAGCCATGAGCAGTCCGCCAAAATACAGAACCAACCCCTAGCCATATGAGAACGATCAATATCTTGACAAGCGAACTCCTCTCATGAACACAAAAAAAATAATTATG
>CAIYVS010000199.1 GCA_903929655.1 uncultured Bacteroidota bacterium
ACCATTATCTGTATAAGAACTGTTGTTAGTACCAACATTGTTACCATTCTTTTTCCATTGGTAAGAAGGAGATGCACCGCCATTTGCTACAACAGACGTAAATGTCACAGAAGTGCCGGAACAGATAGTGTTTGTACCTGAAATGCTGATAGCAGGAGTAACACTGGTAACGGTCATAGTTACAGAATTTGTTGCAGTAGCGGGAGAAGCACAAGTAGCATTGCTTGTCAACACTACAGAAACCACATCATTATTGTTCAATGAACTGTTAGTGTATGTTGAATTGTTAGTTCCTACATTATTACCATTCAGTTTCCACTGGTATGAAGGGGCTGCGCCGCCGTTTGTAGGAGTAGCAGTAAAGGTTACAGAAGTATTTGAGCAAATATTTGTTCCGGGATTTGCAGAAACGTTTACAGAAGGCGTAAGACTTGCATTTACTGTAAGCGTAACTATATTGCTGGAGGTCATTGCCCCATTGCTTTCATTAACTAATACACTATAATTACCCGTATCGCTTAATGATACACTGTTTATGGTATAAGAACTGCCGGTAGCCCCTGAAATATAGGCCCCATTTTTTCGCCATTGATAGCTAAGAGTTCCGCCATATACTGCAGACGCAGATACCGAGAAAGTAACGCTTCCACCTACACATGCAGATTGACTTACTGGTTGGGTATTAATTGTCGGTGGATTATAGCTGTTGCCCTGGTTATCGTAAGAGCATATAGCATAAGTATTGCTGTTGGCAGGATTTACAAACTCAACTGTAAGCCTGTTTGCAGGCGGCAGATTAGTCGTATAAAAGCAGTATGATGACCGGTGGTTGCTTGCATAAGTTCCAAAAGGAGACGGAGGGCCGGCAACTGTATTCAGGATAGTTGTGGCATCCCAGATATTTTTGATCGCCGGTTCAAAACCAGGACCTGTAGCAATAGAAAAATTAAATTGAATATCCCCGGTTTTGCTGAGTGAGCCTATGCCCATGGTGGTATAGTCATAAGGTGTATTTACTACACTACTAGCTTCCGGGTTGTTGGTACTTGTTCCGGCGCAACTGGATGCGTGGCCATTACCATTATTTCTATGGTAGATGTAGGGGCATGTTCCGGTTGGAGTTGAGTTATTTGAACATCCTGTTACAGTAGGGCTGAAATTGGCATAATGGTTCTCACCGCCTGAATGATAATATGAAAGACCAATAACCTGCCCTTCTATATTAGACTGGTTGGAAGATTTGTTAATGTCTGCATAAGGTGCGAACACGGTACCTTCAATAGCGCCGTTGCCTTGTATATTGAGTGTTGTGGTATTATAAAAATTGTAGAGGATATAAGGGCAGTTAGACTGGCCAATGCCGCCATTGGTCCATGCACTCCAGTTGAAAGTTCCTGAAGCATTCACATTAATTACAAGTATATGGGTGGCATCCGGTGAGTTGTTAAATGTGAAATTCTGCACATTGTTCATGTCAGCGCCAGTAAGGTTAAGTGTATTGATACCTGTATTTAAATTAATTTTAACTTGTGATGGAAGGCTTGTATGTGCGATTGCTACATTGTTTGCATTCCTCAGATCTGCATTGTCAGTACAAGTACCGATACTTGATGAAGATGCCTGCATCGTACTGAATGCAGAACTGAAATTGATTAGGTTGGATTGAAAAATGGGGTTATTGGAAGAACTCGCAGGGTTTGCACCAAACATAGAATTGTTAGATGATACAGACAAACTGAGGCGAGGAGAACCATTGTAGTTATTTCCCGGTGTTACGCGGATAGGAGAATAAGCATTGTTATTATCCTTATACCAAACATAAGAATTGGTGCTGTCCCCTATTTTCACATAACCATTTGAGTTAATGCTGATGCCATTACCACCACTATAAACGATCTTCCCTCCCACCAGCAGCGTAACAGTAACACCATTTACCTGGAAGTTACCGGTTTGGTTTGTAGAAACCTGGTAGCTGCCGGATGACAATGTAAGGTCTCCGCCTATTGCTACAGGGCCTTCCGTTTCATTGGTTATTAATGTAGCGCCATTTAAGGTGAACACATTAAAGCCCTGGGCCGGAGCAGTAGGACTTTGTGCCATAACACTGAAAGTTATCAGCGATAAAGCAGCGATTAATAAATACAGTACATTTTTCATTGTTATTAAGTTTGTTTGTTTGTTTGTCTGACACAAAAGTCATATTTGAGCGACTCAGAATAAAAGCCGGAGGCCTCTTTAACCAGTCGTTTTAAACTTGTTAACCGGCTGTTTGGAAGCGCTTAGCAAAGCATTAACAAGAAGTACCGTATGCGACAAAGCAGAACAAACGAGAACTTAGCACCATCATAAGAAAACCAGCTAATTGCACTTTTTCACTATAAACCTTACCTTTGCACCCGTATAAAATAACTTACTTATGAGTTTCATTACCGATATTATTGCGCGCCAGGTACTTGATTCACGCGGCAATCCAACAGTTGAAGCCGATGTTCATACCAGCGATGGTTTTATGGGCCGTGCAGCCGTTCCATCGGGTGCATCAACCGGCAAACACGAAGCCGTGGAACTTCGTGACGGAGATAAAAAGAAATACGGTGGTAAAGGTGTGGAGAAGGCAGTAAATAATATTAATGAGACCATTGCAGAAGAACTCTATGGCTGGGATGTTACAGACCAACGTGGTTTGGATAAGTCTATGATCGAAATGGATGGAACACCCAATAAAAGTAAATTGGGCGCCAATGCTATCCTTGCTGTCAGCCTTGCTGCCGCAAAAGCTGCTGCACAGGCATCCGGCCTTTCATTATACCGTTATGTAGGTGGCTCCAATGCAAGAACATTGCCTGTGCCCATGATGAATATATTGAACGGTGGCGCACATGCCGATAATAAAATCGATTTCCAGGAATTTATGGTTATGCCTATAGGGGCTTCCACCTTTAGTGAAGGCCTGCGCTGGGGAGTGGAAATTTTCCATACTCTTAAAACTGTATTGAAAGAAAAAGGATATTCTACCAATGTAGGTGATGAAGGCGGTTTTGCTCCCAATATTCAAAGCAACGAAGAAGCCATCGAAACGGTTTTGAAAGCCATTGAAAAAGCAGGCTTCAAACCCGGCGACGAGGTATCTATTGCTATGGATGCTGCAAACAGCGAATTGTATAACGACAAAGACAAGAAATACCATTTCCATAAATCAGGCAAAACCGTAATGAGCAGTGAAGAGCTTGTTGAATTTTGGGTAAAGTGGGCTAAGAAATATCCGATAATAAGCATAGAAGACGGCATGGCAGAAGACGACTGGAAAGGTTGGAAAATGCTCACAGATGCCCTGGGCTCAAAAGTGCAGTTGGTAGGTGATGATCTCTTTGTTACCAATGTTACCCGCCTGGAAAAAGGTATCAAAGAAAAAATTGCAAACGGCCTTTTGGTAAAAGTAAACCAGATAGGAACATTATCCGAAACGATGGACGCAGTGAGCATGGCGCAGATGAATGGATACAATACCATTATGAGCCACCGCTCAGGGGAAACAGAAGATGCAACTATTGCAGACCTTGCCGTAGCCCTTAATTGCGGACAAATAAAAACCGGTTCCGCCTCACGGTCGGACAGGATGGCTAAATACAACCAATTATTAAGGATAGAAGAAGAATTGGAAACAAGTGCTTATTATCCGAAAAAAGCCATTAAATTTGGTAAATAATTATATAGGGCTTTTTGATTCAAAGCACAATTGATATATAGCGGAGGTTTAAAATTTATGAACGCTTCTTTGATGAAACAAACATTTAAGATACTGACTAATAAATTTCTTCTTTCGGGAGTCATCTTTACTATTTGGATGGTGTATTTTGACCAAAATGATTACTTTACCATACGGCAAAAGAAAAAAGAATATAAAGAAGTAAAGGCCAATGTGGATTACCTGACTGCTGAGACTGCCCGGATGGAAAAAGAACTTGCCGCTCTTATGGCATATTCTCAGCCACTGGAACAATTGGCCAGGGAAAGTTACCACATGAAGAAGGACAACGAAGATGTTTATGTCATAGAACGGAAATAATATTTCCACGAATTGATTGATAAAAAAATCCCCTGATATTTTCGGGGGATTTTTTATTATTTCATCTCTGTAGATTCAAAGCGTTTAAAACCGATTGGTGCATAAGCCTGTGGCGGAGCAGGATTACCAGGCCTGCCATCGTGCTCTGCCATACCTACAAAGCTACTGTAAAAGGCTGCTTCCATGCCTTTGTGCACGATCTCGTCAATAAGAGTCATCGTAAAATCATCAAGGTTATTGATGACCAACAGAGGTGTGAATCCGGCTTGTTCCTGGTGAAAATTGTTATGATGCGGGAATAATAAAACAACGATCTGGCCTGTGGGCGTAGGATTAAACGTGATCTGGAAGCCTTTTTCGAAATAGGCCACATGGTTACCATCTTCATTTTTAAAAAGAATATCCATTGGCAGGTCTCCTGAACGGAAAGTAACTGATGGCATTTCTACACAGGTGCCATTTATAGCTTCATCAAAAGCATAAAAAGTATCTACAAAATAGCCTGGTTTGAAAGGCGCATTCTTGTTGAGGTAGTCTGCTATTTCTTTCAAATGTTCTGTAAGTAATTTACATTTCTCTGCCCACTGCACTCTTCTTGCCTCTACATTACTTAAACCTTCAGCATACCTTTTAGCCACATTCAGTATGTCATTCATCATATTTATCAGTTTGAAACAACAAATATAAGTGAGAACCGCTTTCTAAAATCCAACATTATTCCTGAATATTTTTACGCCTATTGCGATGAGTATTACGCCAAAAAACTTACGTATCACGGCAATACCAGATGGCCCAAGTATACGCTCCAGGAAATTGACCGAACGGAGAGTTATGAAAATAAAAACAAGATTGATAAAGATACCTATTAAAATATTTTGCTGGTGAAAATTGGCTTTTAGTGACATTACAGTGGTTAAAGTACCCGAACCTGCAATAAGCGGAAAAGCAATAGGTACGATTGTACTTGTTTTTGAGTCCTTCTCATGTTTGAAAAATTCCCATCCCAGTATCATCTCCATCCCCAGGATAAATATGACTATAGACCCTGCGATGGCAAAAGACTGGATATCCAGGCCCATAAAGTCGAGCATCTGCTCGCCTACAAAAAAGAATAAAAGCATTAGTGCTCCAGATACCAGGGTCGCTTGTATAGCGCTGATATCACCCATTTTCTTTTTTATGGATATGATTGCCGGCAGGGAGCCCAGCACATCTATTACCGCAAATAATGTAAATGTCACCGTAATGATCTGCGATATATCCTGTTTAGATAAAACCCACATATAGGCACGAAGGTACAAACACATTATTTAATTTAAGAATCAACGAATTGTGAAATTCGATCTGTCAAGTTTCATTTTACACATTTTGACTTAGTTTTACGCCCTCTAATTCTCATAAAATGTCAATAGCCAATTATCAACATACTGCCGCAGACCGCTTTATGCGTTATGTGCAGGTAGATACCCAAAGTGACCCGGCATCAGCCAGCCAGCCTTCTACTATGAAGCAAAAAGACCTGAGCCGTATTTTGGAACAGGAACTGAAGGCTATGGGCATAGCGGACGCAGCACTGGATGAACATGGCTATGTTTATGCCAGCATACCAGCTACAAGTAAAAAAGATGTGCCTGTATTATGTTATTGTTCGCACGTTGACACAGCACCTGATTGTAGCGGGACAGAGGTAAAACCTATTCTGCACATGAATTATACAGGGCATGATATGGTGCTTCCTGATGACCCGACTGTTGTTATCAGCACTCATAATCACCCTTACCTGAAAGAAAGGATAGGAGATGATATTATCACAGCGTCCGGCACAACACTATTGGGTGCAGATGATAAAGCAGGCCTTGCCATTATTATGGACCTCGCCAATTACCTGATTCAACATCCTGAAATTCCGCATGGTAAGATCCGCATCCTGTTTACCCCTGATGAGGAGGTGGGCCGTGGTGTTGCTGCTGTGAATATGGAGCAATTGGGGGCACAGTTCGGTTATACACTGGATGGGGGCGAGCGAGGACACCTGGAAGGAGAGACATTTTCTGCAGACTCCTTTACGGTTACATTTAACGGTGTGAGCGCACATCCCGGTTATGCCAAAGGCAAAATGCAAAGTGCCATAAAGGCTGCATCTATGTTTGTAGATTCATTACCCAAACACGAATGGAGCCCCGAGACCACTGAAGGAATGCAAGGTTTTGTGCATCCTGTGCATATAGAAGGCAGTTTGGAAAAAGCTTCGGTTCAGTTCATCATCCGTGATTTTGAAACAGCTATGCTTTCAAAATATGAGCAGAAACTGAAAGAGCTGGTTGATAAGACCTTAACATATTTCCCCGGCATGAATGCAGACCTGGTTGTAAAAGAACAGTATCGCAACATGAAGGAGATACTGGATCAATATCCGCAGGTGATGAACTACGCAGAAGAAGCTTACATACGTGCAGGTATGAAAGTGCAAAGAATGAGCATACGCGGCGGCACAGACGGCTCCAGGCTATCTTTTATGGGACTACCTTGTCCTAATATCTTTACAGGCGAAATGGGCATACACTCCAAACAGGAATATGTAAGTGTGCAGGATATGGAAAAAGCCGTAGAAACATTAGTACATCTGTCCAAAATATGGGAAGAGCATGCTTAGATAAATGCCAAATATGAAATTCCAAAAATCAAAAATCGCAAATAGCTGTAATTTTACAAAAGATTAAATGAATATGAATCAACAATTAAAAGCGGTGTTACTCACAGTTCTCACTTTATCCTGTTTTGTAATTGCACTCGTAGAATTAAGCGGAGTAAGCAGTACTGCATTATTCAACAAATACGGCATTAGCAGAACCGGGGGGAATAATAGCCCTGCGCCCAACGAGGCTATGGCCCGTGATAAGCAAGTTGCTACCATGCCAAAGACCACCATTTATTTCTACGAGACCAAACATAGTTTCGGAGAGATAAAAGAGGGTGATGTAGTTAAATATGCGTACAGGTTTAAAAACACAGGCACTAACCCGCTCATGATTGCCAAAGTGGATGTAACCTGCGGCTGCACGGTCCCTACATTTTCGAAAGAGCCTATACAAGCGGGAGGAGAGGGCGAGATCATGATACAATACAACAGCGCACATCATCCGGGTCATCAGCAGAAGAACGCGCTCGTTCATTCCAACGCCCAGGATGAAGCTATATCAATAGGTTTTGAAGCAGATGTAAAAGACAAATGACAACATTAGTGATCCCGTTTTTTCAGAATGCCAGGCGCTATTTATCGCTTATAAAATTCAGTCATACTGTTTTTGCACTGCCTTTTGCATTCATTGGTTTCACTCTTGCCATCGTTCAGGAACATAAAACTTTTGAGTGGAGCCTGCTGGTAAAAATGCTGTTGTGCATGGTGTTTGCCCGCAGTGCCGCTATGTCCTTCAACCGTTACCTGGACAGGCATTTTGATGCATTGAATCCACGCACTGCCCAACGCGAAATACCGGTGGGTGTTATTAAAGCAGAACATGCCCTTGCTTTTACAGTCATCAATTCCCTGCTGTTTGTTGCTACTACTTTCTTCATCAATATTATTTGTTTTTACCTCTCTTTTGTTGCGCTCTTTGTAATACTCTTTTATAGCTATACCAAGCGCTTTACTGCGCTTTGTCACTTAGTATTAGGCGTGGGGTTGTCGCTTTCTCCCATAGGGGCGTTTCTTTCTGTTACAGGTTATTTCGCACTTGTACCCATATTGTTTTCTTTTGCAGTGCTGACATGGGTATCAGGTTTTGACATTATTTATGCCCTGCAGGATGAGCAATTTGATAAAAGCCTGAAATTACATTCTATCCCTGCTGCTTTAGGCGTAAAAAACTCCCTGAGCGTCTCTACCCTCTTACATATTTTATCTGCTTGCTTTATTATAGCAGCTGGGCTGATGGGACAATTTCATTGGCTGTTTTGGGTTGGCGCAGCCGTATATATTGGCTTGCTCATCTACCAGCATTTATTAGTAAAACCCAATGACCTGAGCAAAGTAAATATGGCATTTGCCAATACAAATGGCATAGCCAGTGTAGTCTTTGCTATCTTTACTATTCTTTCACTCTTATTATAATTTTATGCGAATAGCTTTGATCGGTTACGGAAAGATGGGACAAACCATTGAGCGTATAGCCCTGCAACGCGGACATACTATTGCATTGCGCATCAGCAGTGCCAATAAACACGAAATGACGCCCGAAAACCTGGGAGAAGCTGATGTTGCGATAGAATTTACCAAACCCGAAGCTGCACAGGAAAATGTGTTGAAATGCCTGGAAGCCGGGGTCCCCACAATATGCGGCACTACGGGATGGAATGAAGGTCTTGTTCATGCAGAATTTAAAGCAACAGAAAAAGATACTGCTTTTCTGCAGGCATCTAATTTCAGTATAGGGGTAAATATTTTTTTCGAGATCAATAAAATGCTGGCTTCCATGATGGATGACCAGCCTGATTATGAAGTGAGCATAGAAGAAACCCACCATACCCAAAAGAAGGATGCACCCAGCGGCACAGCCATAACCCTTGCAGAACAAATACTGGAAAACTTAAGCCGCAAAAAACATTGGTCCAAACATCACACTGATAATCCTGAGGCTCTTGAAATAGTATCTCATCGTACAGAAAATGTACCCGGCACACACAATATAAAATACTCATCCGCAATTGATGATATTGAGATCATTCATACTGCCCATAACCGCGATGGTTTTGCTTTGGGGGCTGTATTGGCAGCCGAGTTTATCAGGGGAAAGAGCGGGATATTTAGTATGAAGGACGTGTTGGGGATCAACAGTTTGACTTAGGCTGACTACTTCTGTTCTTTTCGAAATTTTCTTTGCGGCTTCCGTTTTACATGATATATAGAGGCAATGTGTATCAATTTGCGTCGTGGAAAAAATTCATAGGTAATGATGAAAGGAAATCCCTCGATTTTTACCTGTCTGAATCTACCAGTTAAGAT
>CAIYVS010000200.1 GCA_903929655.1 uncultured Bacteroidota bacterium
GGCCTGGCGGGCCGCCGACGCCATGGGCGCCGACTCCATCTGGACGTGGGATCACTTCTATCCGCTCTACGGCGAGCCCGACGGCACCCACTTCGAGGGGTGGGTCACCCTCACCACCATGGCCGCCGTATATAAATTCCCTTTACGGCAAGGTGTTTTTTCACAAATGTTTGTTGGTAAGTATTACATCATTCCGGTGTAGGTGGCGTTTGTTTTATTCTCTTTTTGTCGCAGCCTATATATACATCTGCGCCGGGTTCTATCCGGGTTCTTTTTACACGTATATTGCTGCCAATGAAAGATGACAGGCTCTCAGCTTGTACCGTCAGGTCCTGTAAATACAAATTGTCATCGACTGAAATAGTGCTGAATGTATAGGGTATGAATAAAGTGTTCTGCAAGGATAAATTTGCAAACTCGGTTCTATATGTGGTGACAGTTGGCAAAAAATTATTGATCTGCTTTGCATTATTGTGCCATTCATCGCCTACGGGGTTTCCCCTATAATTTATATCGGGATTTGACCAGTATGGGATCATGTTAAAATCGCCATATTGACTCGATTTTAATTCGTCTGTGTACCCCATTATGGTCGTAAAACCTAATTGGTTATCGCCGGTTTCGTCTTCATAAAAATAGCCGTATGCCGTGCTTGCACTATCCGGATTGAACCTCCCGCTTTGTTTCTGGTTATTACCACAGCCCAATAAATAACCCAACTGCCGTGCTATGGAATAATTTTCCATGATGCAATCGTAATGGACTAAGATAAAAGATTGCTGAGGGTTGTTGAAGTCGCCTGACAACCCACAATCCCTGTCGGGCATATTCACTATTACAACAACAATGTCTGCGCTGAAGTTCGTTCTGTCTTCATTAAGCTTTTCAACGTCCGGAGTAGTGTTGGTGAGCACATGGTTCAACATATCATACATACAACCGGTTTCCATGAGCTGGACAAGATCTGTGTGAACAATGTTTACATACCCATGTATATTGCTATTGATAAAAGACTGGTTGATATTGCGGACTGCTGTAACTATTTTCACCAGTGTATTTTGCGGACCTCCCATTGAGTCAATCGCTGCAGGGGTCACTACTATCATCATGTTAAGCGTATCAATATGAAGGGTATCTATTGCCTTTGCCTGCCCAAGCTCCGACAAAAGGAAAAGTGTGATAAAAAGTAATCTTATGCGGCTCATATGAATAAAGCTTTTATCATTTATGGTTTGCGATAATAGACGCCCTGAACATTGAAAATGCTTTTGAAAATAATAGGGGTATCGTTATTGACCCTGTTGACTGTTAAAACAATGGGGCGGCCCGGAGCAGGATTTAATACCCCTTTAGGGGGGAGGCTACGGCGATAATAGTTTACGGGTGCGGTAAGGAAAAAATTAACCATAGCCGGGCTGTTATTCAATTCTCTTACCACTTCTTCTCTTGGGTGTTTATAATTATCGTATTTACCACTAGAATTAATAGCCACCGGCGCCTTGAGATCTGACACCCATTTTGGATTGGTACTGCACCTGCTGCCATGGTGATTTGTCTTATAGGCGCTCACACCTCCGCCACCAGCAAAAAGTGCGCTCACATTTGTTTCAATATCGAAAAATTTACAGCCGTAACTACCATCGCAACCGCCAGACTGGTTACCCCTTTTTCCCCCTATATCGCCACAGGTTAAATAGATGAATTGACCATAGCTGATTGAGAAGCCCGTAGAAAGGTCATTTTCGTCAACCGTAGTAGTTGTTACTATTTTGTAAGAGGAAAATGGGGATGTATATACAGACCCATTGACGCAGAGACAAGTCATTTTTATCGAATATTGGCCTGTATGGGAGCCATTAGCCAGATCATCAAACAGAATAATTTCCATGCATGGCTTTAATGTTTTTCGCGATGCCCCAAATCTCTTGGCCTGTTGTTTATATCCTATTCCTTGTTTAGGATGCGGATATAGCGTATCTCCCCTGTCAAATACACTATCTATAGTTAAGCGACCCGGAGTGTCGATGGAATATCTTAATATTTCTGCAAGCCCCCCAACATGATCAAAATCATAATGAGAAGCAATCACATAGTTGATAGTATTAAGTCCCAATGTGTCTTTTATAAAATTGATTATCTTGTATCCGTATTTTTTTACCCCTCCGTCAATTAAAACAGTATTTATAACAGCGCCACTATCGTTTTTAACCACAAAAAAGGTTGCATCTCCCTGCCCCACGTCAATATGATAAATCGTTAACGATTGAGAAAAAAGATCTTGCAGAGAAAACAAAGAAATCGTAAGGAAGGCCAAAAATGTGAAAAAACGGCGCATGTAGTTATAGATTTATTTCAATGACCTGTATTAATGTTGTACCTGATTTTTCATAAGCTCAAATTCCTTCTGCAACAGTTCGTTTTGTTCCTTAAGCTGCAGAACGTAGAGCGTAAGCTCTTCTATTTTGGCCATCATTATTTTTTGACTTGCCGCAAGATCAAGACCGGACTTTTTTATCGTTTCTTCAGAAGGAACATCCGGTAAATGCCTGTTTTTTTGAATGTACTGCTGTACTTCGGTTAATGGCCTGAGGCGATAATCGTCGGCAAAAACATAATCGGACCAATCAGATTCAACAGTGATGGCTGAAGCTTTTATTTCGCCTTTTACAGATAGTTTAAAGCTGTCATTTTGAGGTGCTACTCCAATGCCAACATTGCCTTTCTGGTTAACAAAAAAGGCGCTGTCAGCGCTGTTACTTACCCCGCCCTGCACCTGGAAGAGGCTGGCGGGGCTTTGAGTGCCGATACCAACATTGCCATTTACGGAAGCATATTCATTTACTGTTCCGCCGCTTACGGTGTCAAATTTCCAACCGCCGGGGGGGACAGTATACGCACCCCATGCAGAGTCTGCAAACATTAATACTTGCCCAGTCTGCGGCGTAGTAGCGGATATGGCGTGACCATTTAATTGGCTTGCATTCCATAACGCATTATTTACAAGGGCGGTGATGGTATCGTTGTGAATGCTGATACCTGTACCGGCAGAATAATGGCTTAAGTTGCCCGGAGCCCATGCGCTGTCAGTCCATATCAAAGCTTGGCCGTTTTGTGGAATTGAAGGTGCAATATTTTGTCCTTGCATTTTGATAACCGTCAGGTTTTGGTAGTTGCCACTCACGTCGCCGCCAGCAGGCTGGTTCAAAGCTTCCTCCGCAGCCTGTTGTCCAGCTTCCGCACCTGCTGTTTGACCTGCTTCTGTGCCTGCAGTGGCCCCGGCTTCCGCACCTGCGCTGGCTCCTGCTGATGCCCCAGCAGTGGCTCCTGCTGCAGCCCCGGCAGTGCCACCTGCAGCAGCCCCAGCGGTGCCTCCTGCAGCAGCCCCAGCGGCGGCGCCCGCTGAACTACCTGCATCTGAACAGCTGCTGGTACTACAATGTCCGTCGCTCCCACTTGATCCCTGAGAACCTTGCGGACCTTGAGGTCCTTGGGGTCCTTGGGGTCCTGTTGCGCCCATTATGCAACTTATACTTTGCCAGGCTCCGTTATAATTCTGAAATATTGTGTCGGTTATGGTGTTTAAAAACAGGTCGTTATTGATGCCAAGAGTGCTTGCAGGATCTGAACTGCCAGTGTACCAGGTAGCCCCGTTAGTTCCGGCTGTGCCTTGCGGCCCTTGTAGTCCCTGGAGACCAGTTGCTCCCATGATATTGCTTATACCCTGCCATGTGCCGTTAAAATTCTGAAACACAGAATCGCTTACAGTATTTAAATACAGATCGTTATTGACACCAAGAGTGCTTGTAGGATCAGAACTGCCGGTATACCAGGTGGCACCGTTAGTTCCGGCTATGCCCTGAGGCCCCGGAGGACCTACTAAACCTGTAGTATCGCCTAACCATTCGCCTGTACTGCTAATAACGGGCATACCGTTAACTGCTATGTTTCCGTTTACGTCCAGTGAAGCCTGAGGAGAGGTAGTGCCAATACCTACAGAGCCAAATGTTCCGCTGCCGTTGGAAGAGCCGACAAAAAGAGTAGGTATATTGCTGTTAAAACCAATAAACAAAGAATTATTGATGCTATTTCGCATAGCGGCGCCCGGTATTCCCGCACCTATACAAATACTGCTCACTCCTGCCGGGTTTAAATAATTGCCAAAGCCCAGGGAATAGCTGCCCGAGGCTGTTGATTGTGAGCCGATGATGATGGAATTCTGTCCCTGGGCACTAACTGAATTGCCAAAAGCTATTGAAGAATCGGCAGTAGTTGTGCTTTGCTGCCCGAATGCAAAAGAGTACGGTGCATTGCTGCTGCAAATTAATCCCACTGCCAGTGAATGAGCTCCGTTGGCAGTATTGCTATGCCCGAACGTAAAACTACCTTCACCTATAGCTACGCTGCCTGTGCCTATAGCATAAGAATAGGAGCCTTTGGCTGAAACATTATATCCTATGGAAGCAGCATATTGCGCAAAAGTGCTATCCTGGTTACCTAGTGCAACACCGTAAGGGCCCGCCACATATGAATTAAGCCCTATGGCAACTGCATTGGTACCTGGAGCTACGGCATTCAAAGTGCCATTGCAACTAATGCAATTCGTTTGAGCAGCAATATTGCCGGAAAAAACAAAAAAAACAATAGAAATAGTTACAAAAAATAAACGCATGGTGATGTTTGTTATGACTTGGGGGTCAGTAAAGTAATGGATTTAATATTAAAAAGAATTATGTCCTAATAATTATTCCCTAATACTGACAATAGGATGTATTTCCCAACAAGTTTTGCGCCAAGTGTTAGTGCAGGTTGTGTAGTTTTTTGTTGCTTGTGGCCTATGTTCAATATCATACAGAAGATACCCTGAAACGGCTATAGGAATATTGTTGTGCAAGTACTGTTCGTAATAAGGATGTGAGCTTTTAAAATCTGGAGTAATTTCTAATATCACACATTCGCTTTTCGGAGCATTAATATCCCATGTTGTATGTGTACCTGTCGGTACTGCACTACTTTGATTTTTGTCCCTGTTTAATTCTTTGCGGGCATCTGTCGTCGCAGAACCTTCCGGGGGATATGATCCGCTCCACTTTTTGGCTGCATGATGTGCTGTTTGAGCAAATGAACAAGTGCCTACGAAAATACTTAGTGCAAAAAGCGAATAAAAAAATGTGTGTTTCATAAAAGTTTGTTTTCGGTTATCGAGTTTGTGTATATAATTTAAAATATTGATAAATATTTTTTATAAAAGTATTTAGAATGTAAACCTATATAGCATATTTGGTATTGTCAATGGGAAAACACCCTATTTTTGAAAAAGAGTTTAAACGATTGCATTAGGAATTCCTCTACTTTGTCTCTCTATTTGGAATATGTGTATTCAATTTCAAAAATCTCACATCGGAACTATCTATATAATATTACACTTTGATATGGTGAAAATGTCAAATTATTTGTCAAAAATAGTTATTATAGCATAATGATTCCAATTTTATAGACAATAAAATTGTCTCCAAAAGATTTTTAAAAAAAGCTGCCGATACGCTGAGCTTCTCAAAACCTTTCTCCGCCAATCAATAGTAAAAAAACTTTTTTCCCAAAAAGGTGTTTTTTACGTATAAATAACTAAAATTATTATCAATCTTTACAATTACTTACATATCAACATCTATATTAAGTATAAGGAAATAATCTCTTCATATTTAAACATAAGTATTTATTTATACAAAAAAATTATATTCCCATGATATACTCTGATTTTCATTGCCATGCTTTTTTGAGGTGTTTTGAAAAAAACCCTGCAGGGGCGCCTCTACTACCCATGCCAGCCGACCCTAATAAAGACACCTCTGTCTGGTGCTCTAACAGGATTGGAAATTTTGCTGAAGACCTGGAAGAGCTATTTGGTTTTATAGGATATACAGAGGCTGACTTCGGCGAAGTCTCAAAGAACGAAAGCGCTTTGCTGGTAACAGCTTTATACCCTGTAGAGAGCGCTTTTTTCAGGCTGGATAAAAGAGGTTTTGTAGCTAAGGTTGCTGCATTGTTCGGTCCTCATGCACAAGAGAAGCTCGGACAACTGGGCGGTAACATCATTACACGTTTCAGTCGCAGCAAGGTAAAGTTTGCACAGAGCACAGCAGGTTACTCCTACTTTGACGACCTGATGGAACAGATAAATTATGCCAATACCCATACCGCATTCACGCCTGCCCCGCTTGCTGCAGGTTCGCCTTTAAATGGCAAATGCTATTCCTTGCTTAGCCCCAATGATGACACCACATCAGAGCCTGGTAAAATAAAAGTGGTATTGAGCATAGAGGGAGGCAATTGCCTCTGGGGTATTTTTCCTTATTGCGATCCGGAAGAAGTAGTATATGGTGAAGTGATCTGGAATGGCAGAGAAAACGGCGGACTGTTTGGCTACCTGCACACAGATAATTTACGAGGTTATGTAGCATTATTAACAGAGATCCCTAAACAATACCGGGAGAAAATGTCGCCCGACAAGATAGAGGATGCTGCCAACCATTTATTAAAATTGATTCCTTGGGATGTCTGTACGCTGGTAGTGAATAATTTAAAACAACTGAAAGCTCATCCTAAAAGGCCGTTCTTCATTACGATAGGGCACCATTTTTACAATGGCATGTGCGGGCACCCTAAAAGCCTACAACCATTAACCGACCTGGGACTGGTGAACCAGGATCTTGGTATGAACACAGATATCACTAACCTGGGCTGGATGGTAATAAACGAAATGCTGAAGGACCCGATGCAACGAATACTGGTAGATGTGAAACATATGTCTGTAGCTTCCCGATTGAGTTATTATGCTTTCAGAAGAAACCATTACCCGGATGTACCTATTATTTTTTCTCATGGCGCTGTATACGGTGGAGTTTTAGAGTCGGAAGGTGACCTGCTTGATGGTACTCCGGCAGTGATTACAAATTCAACAGAGGAACAGGCTGAACGGTTTTATAAGTTTGATATTAACCTGTTTGACGGGGATATTATCGAGATCGTGAATTCCAGCGGGCTGATAGGTATGGAAATAGATAAGCGAGTAACGGGCGTGAAAAAGAAGGGAGAGGACAATATGCCTGAGATGATTTGGTACAATATGTGCTACATAGCCAAAGTGGCTTCTATGCAGGCATTAAAAGCGGGTGCATGTGCATGGGATTTTATTTCACTGGGAACTGATTTTGATGGCATCATTAATCCTACTAGAGACTATAAGACCGCCACACTGGTGACCAACTTGTGTGATATGGTAAGGGCATATCTTGAACCTTTTTTAGCCAGTAATGATGGTCAAAAAACAAATCCGGCAGGCTTATCGAGCCAGGATATACTGGACAAAATATTCTGCAAGAATGTGCAGGATTTTGTTGCAAAATATTATGTGAATGCATAGTACAATTACCTTTATTTTTATTTATTGCGGCGAGGGAGCGACGTAAAAACTCAAAGCTTTTGTGTCTTTACGTCAGATGATTAATTTGGGATAATGCGCTTAGGCGTCTTGATGTATACGCATCACTGAAAAAGGAAACTGTTGCAGGAGCAGAGCCCTTTCTCATTCTAAAGTAAATAAGATTTTCAATTGCCGAGAAACCGACAATTAATTGGCCTCTTAAGCTAATCTCTTGTTCGATTCTTCGTTCTTGAATTTCATGCCCGAATCTTTCAATGTGATCATTGTAAAATATCTTTAATGCGTATAATTTGCTGTTTGAGTCTGATGCTTTATATACTGCTGCAGATTTACCATTGTTGATATATTCCAAAATTGTATACCCTGAAATGTTTTTGTTCTTTAAAGTATTAAATAATTCCAGAGCTTTTCTTTTTGTCTATTATAAATTGTTTACATTACAAAAATAGCAATTAACTTATTGCTTTTAAAATTGATATACTTCGGCTAAGAAAACTGTTCTTAGCATGAGCCTTGCATGAATTTCTCAATCTTATTTACAGTTTTAGGCCATATTTTAGACCCTCCTTTTTCCCATGCACTGACCGTACAAACATTAAATCCGATCAGGTTAGCAAGTTCGGTCTGGTTTAATCCATTTATTCGCCTATACCGCACAATCCTTTCTCCTAGAGTTTTTGGTTCTGGAAATGGATAGTACCCGATAAAATCAATTACTTTCTTCATATACGGGATACGAGGCGTATCTGCCCCGACTACCCATTGGCTTATTGTATGCTCATTTACTCCTAAATATTCAGCCATTGTATCTCGGCTCATCTGTAGATCAAGCTGTCGCTTTAAAAGATGCTCACCCAAGGTTTGTGGGTCTTTAGGATACCTGGTTGGCAGATTTCGTGTTGAAACATCAAGGGTGGAAAAAGGCAACTTGACCATCGGGGTTTGATAGTACTCGTTTTGTTGCTTCTTTGTGAAAATCTGCGGGGTCTGCGGTGGTATATGCGGGGAAATAGTGTTTGAACCATCGTTCGGGGTCTGCTTCTAGTTCCGCGATGCGTTGTTTTTGTGCGGCGAGGGGTTCGTTTATATCTATTTCGGTTGAGGTGACGATGCGATTGACGTGCCAATCCCAGTTTTTTAAATATTGCCTGGTGGTTTTTTTAGTCATTTTCTGAAACGGGATTAAAGGGTTTGCTGGATTACTGGGGGGTGAATTAGTTTAGCGCGAGGGAGATTTGACAACTTAAAAAAAAAGTTGTCAAATCTGGCGGGTGGTATAATGAGGACGTCTGAGCGCTTTGGCGGTGCTGGAGATTTGACAACTTTAAGAAAAAGTTGTCAAATCTGGCGAGGAGGGAAGTTTTTGGCGAGTGGTATTTTCGCTATCGCGAAATGGATGGGGCTGTGTATCGTGATTCAGCGTGGTCATGGTTCGACAGGGCTCACCATGACAGCATTTTGTATCGTGATTCAGCGTGGTCATGGTTCGACAGGGCTCACCATGACAGAACGAGTGAAGAAGGTGTCTGAGGGCTTTAGCGGTGCTGAGACCCGGTGAGGCGCTCTTTTATAAATTCATCAAGGGAGAGGGTTACTGTTTTACAGAAATTGAGGTCTTTGGGCATGAGCCAGTTGGTGTAGAGGGTTGCTACTTCTATCATCTGGCCTATGCTGGCTTCTGTTTCGAGTTTGTTGATGGCGGTGGTATATTTTATCATGAGCTCGCCATCCTGAAGGGTTGCTTTTGTGCCTGAGGTCCTGATGCGTTCGGTAACAATATCGAGGAGCTGGTACATGCGGTCGAGTTGTTTCTTTTTTGTGGTGAGCATGGACTTTCGTTTGGTGTCCCATTCGTTTTCGTCGGCCCATTGCTGTACGGTGGCTTCGGGGGTGCTTGTTTTTGTGGCGATCTCTTTGATGGTGTGATCGAGTTGGGTGTAGAGGGTTTCTGCCCAGTTGTAGTTTGGAATGTCCATTTTTTTTTAGTTTAGTGTTTATAATTTTTGGTTATTAGTTCCTGCGTGAGTGTTCATTTTTTCTTTTTTTTACCTCTTCATTTCATTTCAAATTTTCAAACTGTTCCTATGCTTTTTCCTTTATTTTAGACTATGGTAGCAGTCCTTAGAACCGCTTTTGTTACACAGACACCCATCCACCCACCCACCCATTCCCACACTTTTTACCACACTTTTGACTCTGGTAGTTGTCCTTAGGACTGAAACATTTCCCGCCATTTTTGTTCTGCATCACATTTTTTGATCTGTTTCCTGTTTGAACATTTCCCATCGTTTTTGATTCTCTGTAAACTATTATTTTCCAATAAATCATTTATTGAATATCATTGTTTTAATAGTTCTTTTCAATATTGTGTTACATTTGCATTGGTTAACA
>CAIYVS010000201.1 GCA_903929655.1 uncultured Bacteroidota bacterium
AAGAGGAAGTTTGGAAGCCGTGCGACCAGCAGGTAGATCATGTGGTGGGGGTGAATGGTGTGGTGCTGATGGCGAGTAAAGGGGCGTGACGGGATGGAGAAGGTGCCGGAATTGCAGAGAAAGAAGCCAAGACAATTGATGAGCAAATGCAGCAGATATTTGGTAACAGTTTTTCCAATATCGGTAAATTATTTTCAGATTTTTACAAAAGTCTTGATAAACTCAAAAAAGGTGATTTAAAATCATGGACAGATTGGGCAATTGCTATAGGAACGATTGTTGATTCAGCTTTATCGGTAGCAATTGAATCTAATGATCGATATTTTGCTGACAGAGCAGCTTCTATGGAGTCAGATAAACAACGTGATTTGACCAATGCCGGAGATAATGCAGAGAAACGCGATGCTATTAATAAAGAATATGCTCAAAAAGAACTTAATCTGAAGAAACAGCAATCCAGTTCAGACACTACGCTAAAAGTAGCTCAAACTATCGCTGCCGGAGCATTGGCAATTGTTCAAGCATTTGCTCAGTTAGGGCCAATAGGAGGTGCTATTGCTGCTGTACTTATTGGTGGAATGACATCTATTGAAGTTGGAACATTGATGAAACAAAATTCAGCTATTCAAGCCACTACTTTAGAAAGTACTCCAAGTTCCAGTACTTCGGCAGTATCCACCGGTGCACGCGTAGTAACTCAAGCAGCCGATGGACGTTACGATGTAGTAGGAGCAAAGGATAGAAAATTATATCAGGGAGTGCGCTATGCAGGTCGTGCAACTACGGGCATGATAACTACGCCAACACTTATGGGCGAATCGGGTACGGAGATGGTAATTGATGCACCAACACTAAGCCGACTGAACCTGAAAGCGCCAAGTTTTATACCGTGGGTATTGGCTAACCGGGTACAACAGCGTGCAGAAGGAAAATATGATACGGCTACTGCACAGGCAGCCGCACAAGGTGCAGATAATTCACAGTTGATTGCTGCCAATATAGCAGTTATGAATCGATTGAGTATAATATTAGATAGTATTGAACAAAATGGAGTGAAAGCACCTATTGTTCTTTCGGAACTGGAAGCAAAGAAGGCTCTTCGGGATAAGTCTCTGTCGAAAGGTTCGCTAAAAGGTTAACTTCTTCTTTCATTTTAAGGAAAGCATCAAAGGTTTTGATGTTTTCCTTTTGATCGGAGTCGAGCACATGGGCATATTTCAGCGTTTCGCGAATATCGGAGTGTCCCAGTTCTTTTTGTAGTGAATTGAGATCTTTTGTTTTCGATAGATAGAAGGTAGCAAATGTATGTCGTCCGGCTTTAGTACTCAGGTTTTTATTTATACCCACGTCGTCCCGCTTAGCGATGGCTTTCAGATATTTATTCATAGTTTGCTCGGCAGGCATATCCATAAATAGCGGTCCGGTTTTTCGATAACCTACAATATCGGTAACCAATGACTGAAGCATTTTAGAAACGCTAACAACTACCTTTTCGGGTTTACGATTGTATGTTTTTACACGCATGTAAACCAGCGTTTCAGGCGTAAAATCTTCAATACGTGTTTTCAGCGAGTCGGTAATATGCTGACTGCTGAAACACATATACAGAAATAACTGGAGGGTTTTGTGTTGTTCGGGTTCCAGCTTACCGGAGTAATAAAGCCGAAGCATTTTATTGAGTTCGTCCTCAGTCAGAAACTCAAAGTTACCCTGCACCCGCTTAATCTTGAAATCGTCGAACGGGTTTTTATCCATATAACCCTTACGGATAGCAGCCCGCACAAACTTTTTAATGGTTGCCATATCCTTATAAGCGGTTGAATGCATATTATCACAGGTTTTCAGTAAATGTGCATTAAAGAACCTGAGCAGGAAATCATAATCAAGGTCATCAAAGGTCAAATCGGGTTCATAATCTCGCAATTTATCCAGTGCTTTTTTATGGTTGGCGGTAGTTCCTGCTTCCAGATAGCCAATTTCACGCTTGTAGTGCTCGCAGAAATCGTGAAAGGTATCGAAATCATCAGGACGATGATAGGCTTTCATAAATCCGTCCTTAGTTAGTTTCCGATTCTTAAGCCTATATTTCACCAATACGTCATTGATCCGTGCTTCGATATTTTTTATTATCAGATTTTTATCTTTCGCTTCTTTATCTGAAAATCGCACCCTGCACTTCACCGCATCCCAATCAGTTAAATAACATTTAATTTTTGTAGAGAAATTCACTTTTTCGCTACTCACGTAAAATTTAACCCAGATATACCCTTCGGTTTTATCTTTTCCTTCTGATCGGTAATATAGATTAATCTTGCTCATCGTAATCTAATTTTGGGACGTTGGTTGGATATTGGTCTATTTTTTTCTACTATATTCTTACGCGTGACTTTTTATAACTCCCTGACTTTCTGTTTAAAACAACAAAACTCACAAGTCATTGACTGTGAGTTTTGAAGTGGTGAGGTACTTGGCGCACCCGCTTCTTATCTCATTATCAGCGTAATTATTGTTAAGTGGTCTATTTTTGGGACTAAAGTGATAATATTATATCACTAAAATCAATGGAATAGACCATGAATACAAACATATAAAATCGGATATGTTCCGATTTAAATATGATTTGCATTACTATCCGGCGTTCGCACCCTGAACGGGTGCACTCTCGTTTAAAGCGTGTTCAAGTTGTACTTTTAAATCCGTGATTTCGCGTTGTTGTTCAAACGCTATTTTCCACGGATTATCACCATTGCCGTAACCTGGTAACGGTTCATTTATAATATGACTTTTTATTGATTTATCAGGATATTCAGTATTATCATCATAATCATAAAAATCATTGACAGTTACACCAAAAAATACCGCTATTAAATAAAGTGTTCCGGCCTTCGGTTCTACCTCACCTTTACGAACTTTATCAAGTGTTGCTTTAGCTATTCCTATCAAGGTAGCTAAGTCATCAATAGTTACTCTTTTGTTAGTAGATTGATAATTTTCTACTAACCTATTGA
>CAIYVS010000202.1 GCA_903929655.1 uncultured Bacteroidota bacterium
CCCCAAAACCCCAATCCCCTGAAAAATATTGACTCACTTAAAAATTTATTTAAATCCTTAACCATTTAAACTTTATACTCCTAAATACTTACGATTAATACCTACCTTACAATAATCCAGCAACATATTATATTTAACAATTCCCAAAAAAAAAAAAATAATTTGATAGTCATAATCTAAAAATTTTTATTGAGTTTAATAAGTCATTAATTTAATATTTCAATTTGTAATAATTAACAGAAATAAATTACATAATTATACTTGATAAAATATTATATATTATTTAGTAGTTTGGAAGCTCTTCACTAATTCTAACAACTTCTTTGCATAAGGATCATTTTCAAAGTGTTTTCTGACGGGATCTAAGAGCTGGTTAATAACTCTAGAAACATTGGGTTTCAAATCACCGGGATGTATAAGTCCTTTGACATAGTCCTTTTCGAAGTCATCATAGTTAGTATATTTGCTAAAAATTACAAATAATTATACATATTTCCTCCGTATTTCTCATTTCTCAAAAGATTGAATTCGCCAAGTCCAACAAAAATGAAATACTTGATGTATTCTAGAACTGGGTTTCCAATTGCTTCTTTTTCAGGACAAAAAGCACTGTTTATCTTTCTTACCACTTCTTCTTCGCTATCCTCCATAAAGATAGCAGAATCTGGATCACTCTTAGACATTTTATCTGTCTTGAGACCTTTTACCATGTGATGAGATACTATAATAGGCTTTTCTTTCCTGTTGATTGAATCACAGTACTCTCTTGCGAGGACATTTACTTTCCTCTGATCCATACCTAGTTGACATATATCAGCTTTTAAAAAGAATATATCAGTACACTGCATACAAGGATACATTATTTGAGCTCCTGATAGACTATCTTTTTCACTTCTTCCCATGATTTGACAACATCTGGTTATTCTCTCAACTGTGTTTTTTCTGGCGATGTCAATGACTTTCATCCAGTATTCATTAGAATTATTGTTAATCTCTTCCGATGCCCAGAGAAACTTGACATTACTCAGGTTCATCCCTGCTGCTTTCCATATTTCAACAAAATATCGCCCAACAATTTGAATTTTTTCGATATCTCCTCCCATTTTATTGTTCATCAGGCCAAACCAATCAGCAACCCAGAAGATAAATATGCAGCCAGCTTTCGTCAACTTATTCACATTGCCTACTCGCAGGATACCTTGAGCTATATGCATTCTTCCACTTGGTTCAAATCCATCATAGCATATCGGATGTTGCTTGCTCTTAAATAAACCTTCTAATTCTGGTTCTCCGATTATTTCTTCGCCAACTTCCTTCACTAATTTTATTTTCTCCTCAATTGACAAACTAAATTTACAATATATTATTACTCAGATGCGACTGGATTAAATTTTGCATTAATATCGGATTTGAATTCCGAAAAGATTGTAGTTTTCTCAGTAGTTTTCTTATCGTTTTCCATTAATATTATTATTTTAATCTCTTCTCTCTCCTTTAATA
>CAIYVS010000203.1 GCA_903929655.1 uncultured Bacteroidota bacterium
GCAAACCGGTGGAAAGGCTATTTTTTATCCTTACCTATATTACACAAGGTTCTTCCTACATGAGCCCCAGGGCATACGCCATCATGCACCGCATGCACCATGCCTATACCGATACAGAGAAAGACCCGCATTCACCCTCTTTCTCAAAAAACATATTCTCTATGATGTGGCGTACCCGTAACATTTATAACCAGGTCTTTGCAAAGAGTATAGAAATCGAACCCCGTTTTCTAAAGAACCTGCCTGAGTGGCCTGCATTTGATCGCTGGGCAAACTCATGGATTTCAAGAGTTTTATGGATAATTATTTACCTCACATTCTTTATCGTGTTCGCACACAATCCCTGGGTATATCTTTTATTACCTGTCGTTCTGGGCATGGGTGCATTTCATGGCGCCATTATTAACTGGTTTGCACATAAATACGGCTATACCAACTTTAAGCTTAAAAATACATCTGAGAACCTGCTTTCAATAGATTTTCTGATGCTCGGTGAATCATATCATAATAACCACCACAAACATCCTTCATCCATCAATTTCGGTATCCGCTGGCATGAATTTGATCCCATCTATCCTATAATTCGTTTCCTTGGCTGGTTGCATATTATTAAGATACCTAAAACAGTTCCGGTATATATTGAAGATGCATACACACAAAACGAAAGCAAATGAAAAAAGTAATATTGTTGGTGTTCTTATCGCTTCTGTTTATTAATGCAGAAGCAGTCCCGGATTGGAAATTAAAAAAGGAAACAAGCACCTTAAAAATCTTCACAGCAACCATAAATAATTCAGATTATAAGGCTGTGAAAGTAGAATGTACTGTAACAGGTAATTTTTCACAAGTCATCGCTGCCCTCTTCGATATTGACAGGCAGCAGGAATGGGTGTATAGCGATAAACATTCAAAACTATTGAAAAAAGTAAGCAACAGCGAACTCATCTATTATTCAGAGGTTTCCGTTCCCTGGCCCGCTACCAACCGCGATTTCATATCCCACTTAACGGTAACACAGCCATCCATTAACATCGTTAATATCGAATCTCATGCCGAAGCCAATTTCATCCCTGAAAAGGATGGCATTGTAAGGATCAAAAACTCCACATCACATTGGACGATTTCAAGTCTTGGTAATAACCAGCTAAGGATCGATTATACCATACAATTCGAACCCGGAGGTTCGGTTCCCGTATGGCTCACCAATATGTTCATAACCAAAGGCCCATTCGAAACCTTTGATAAATTACAGGAGCGCGTTAAGATGCCCGCCTATCGGAATGCATCATTTGATTTTATAAAAAATTGCAATTCGTTTGTCAGCACCCAATAAACCTTTCACTAATCAACCTATCAACCATTCAACCTATCAACCATTCAACCTATCAACCCATAAACCATTCAACCCTTCAACCTATCAACCAAAACCCCTACCTTTGCAGCCTCATTTTTAAAAACGGAGAGCACCATGCCAGTGTTACATAACCGGGTGAACAATGAGGAACTGAAACAGCGTATGCTGGCAGAGACAGAGCCGCGTACCACAGTATCCTTCTACAAGTATTTTCATATTGCTGAGCCCACAGCATTCAGAGATGAACTATACAAACAATTTGTTGAACTCCAGGTATTTGGCCGCATCTATATTGCACATGAAGGTATTAATGGACAGATAAGCGTACCTGCAAATAATTTTGATACATTCAAAAACACCCTATACAGTTTAGCGTCAGAACTAAATGGCATCCGCCTCAATATTGCTGTAGACGACGACGGCAAATCCTTCTGGGTGCTTCGTGCCAAAGTGCGTCCTAAAATTGTGTCAGACGGAATTAACGATCCTGATTTTGATCCTGCCAAAACAGGCAAATATCTCAAGGCAAAAGAATATAACGAACTATCAGAAAAACCCGGAACCATAGTAGTGGACATGCGTAACCACTACGAATATGAAGTAGGCCATTTCGAAAACGCCATAGAGATACCCTCCGACACCTTTCGCGATCAGCTACCAATGGCTGCCGAAATGCTGAAAGACAAGAAAGATGAGAACATCATTATGTACTGCACCGGCGGTATCCGTTGCGAAAAAGCAAGCGCCTACCTACTGCACAATGGCTTCAAAAACGTCTTCCACGTGGAAGGCGGCATTATAGAATATGCCCGCAAAGCCAAAGCAGAAGGCCTGCCACTTAAATTTAAAGGCAAGAATTTCGTCTTCGATGAGCGCCTCGGCGAGCGCATCACAGAAGATGTGATAGCCGAATGCCACATCTGCGGCAAGCCCTGCGATACCCATACCAATTGCCTGAATGATGGCTGCCACCTTTTGTTCATACAGTGCGAAGATTGTGCCGCTAAATATGAAGGCTGTTGCAGTGCAGCGTGTATGGAGGAGAAAAACCTGCCTGAAGAAGAACAACGCATTCGCCGCGCAGGCCGCGAGAACGGGCCCATGATCTTCAACAAATCAAAAGATCATCCCCTGCGAAAACACAGGAAGGACTGGAAGACTAACAAATAAAAAAAAGCCGACCAGGGATGATCGGCTCTCTTTGCAAAGGGGCTTTATTATTAATTCCTGATCCATCTGATCGTGTGTGGAGCTAGCCCCTCACCCTGTATCCGGATCATATAAATCCCGCTTGTGATAGTCGGGGCTGGCAGCGAAATACTTTTATATCCTGTTGCATTTTCTTCGGTATAGGTCCATATCACTTTCCCAAGCATATCCGTAATGCACACTTGCAAATTGCTTTGTTGCGTCAAATACATATGCAGTTCAGACTGTGCTCCCGAGGGATTAGGCACTACAGTACAATAATCTTCAGCAGAATAAGGTACATTTTTCACACCCGAAGGGCTTACCATTGCAGTATCATCCAGCACATTATAAGCTGTAATCACATTGCCTGCATTATTTATTATCTTAACATTGTCAAAATACAATACAACTTGTTGCGGATAGGTATTAGGAAGGATTGTAAAAGTTAGATTAGCCATCGTACCATTACCACTAATATTTTGATGATCATTGCGTGCATAAGCCCAGTCAATTCGATCTGCACCGATCACTTTCCTGAAACTGAAAGTGCTGCTGCTATTGCCCAACCAGCTAACAGGGTAAGATATCAGAGGACTACTTGCTAACGTTATACCACCAATTTTTACTTCAGCAGCCAAACCTAAAATATTGTTCATCGGCACAGAAGAACTACCTAATTTTATGGGTACAGAGACCGTTGCCCCGGCTACAAAATTGATGCCTGTAAGGTCAAAATACAGATCAGGCAAACCTGTTGTCTTATGCTGTGCTTGGTGGCTTCCTTTAGGATGTGTAAGACCATAGTTGGCATTAATAGCCGCAGTGTCATTGACATCCACGGTGCCATTACCATCACAATCCGCATGTTTTTCATTTACACCAGCAACAATATTATTTACCCAGTCCACGCAATACTGGGCAGCCCAGCTAATAGAAGCAGAAGGCCGTACAGAGCCCGTATCTCCATAACCAAGCGCTAGGTCTAGTGCATCTGTATTATCCACCACATGGTCCGAGTTTACATCTCCCGGCCAAACTGAATCGCAACTGGCCACAACAACTGAAATAGTTCCGTTAACAAGAGAGCAGCCGGAAACTAATACAGTAAGTGTATAAACACCCGACATTGCTGTTGTCGCGCTACTTATTCCGGGGTTTACATTTGAGGATGTAAAACTATTTGGGCCAGACCAGGATATGCTGGACCCGGATGCAGGATTTTGATACCCAAGTTGAATAGAATCGCCGATACATACCGGGCTGTTGCTGCCTATTGACGGAGTTGCAGGGGCTGCATTAAAAACCACAGTATCTGATGCAGAATTCACGCAGCCATACGAATTTGCCACCCTGATTGTA
Organism: uncultured Bacteroidota bacterium; assembly: GCA_903929655.1. Taxonomy (GTDB): domain Bacteria; phylum Bacteroidota; class Bacteroidia; order Chitinophagales; family Chitinophagaceae; genus JABDGU01. Next base: position 3,905 of record CAIYVS010000203.1, read on the forward strand.
TAAATGCCGCTGCTATCTGTGATCCAGGAGGAGGTCGTAGCGCCAGCTGCAATTGCACCATTATACAGCCATTGATAAGTATACCCCGGGCCAGTACTACCATTTAAAGTATCCCAGTTTCCTACACAATTAGGATTTTGCTGGCTGGAAATAATGGCCACTGTAGGCAATGGATTTACAGTAATTGCGATGCCGGAAGAAACCACAGAACAGCCACTTAAAGTTATCTGCACCGAATAAGTACCTGGTGTACCTGCAATATACACTGAGTCTGTAGCTCCTGCTATATTAACGCCGTTCAGCATCCATTGATATGAATATCCTGAACCGGTATTAGCAAGCAATGTATCACTCATGCCAGTACACATATATGTTGAGCCCACAGACGTAACCGTTGCCGAAGAAAGTGCATTAACATAAAGAGAAACACTTGCGGTAGTAGCAGCAGGAGAGCAGGTTCCGCTGACTACACAATGATATAAATACCCTGACATCGAAGAAGGTGCACCTGTAATACTAAGAGTAGCTGTCGTTGCGCCACTATACACCCCGCCATTTGTTAGAGCAACAAATCCACTGCCTGTACTAACATACCATTGGTAGCTAATACCCGACCCGCTCGCTGCAAATGAGAACGACGCATTAGCCCCTGAACAAATGCTGGCACTGGACATTTGAGAGTTAATCCCTGGAGCGCTACCTATTGTAATAATGACAGCAGAAGATGTTGCGTTGCAGCTTCCGTTACTTACCTCCACCGTATAACTTCCCGCACTTGTTGCAACACATACCTGGTTTGTATCAGTAAGGGCAGTCCCGTTTAAAAACCATTGATAAGAAGTTCCCGAATTCGCACTTAGAGTATCTACAGCTCCGCTACATAATGTTGTCGGGCCGGATGAAGTAATAGAAGCTGTGCACTGAGCGAACAGCTGCGATGCACTCAGTAGACATAGCAATACTAAACCAAATAATTTTTTACTCATAAAATAGGTTTTGGTGAATTTAGGCGCGCTCAAATCTTTATTAAAAATAACCATATATCCCTGCTGTATTTCTACTGTTTATAAAACTTAATATTCACACGATGCAAAAAAACAGGGAACTACCTCTGAAACCCAATACCATCAGGACTTCATGCCATTTATTATTTCTCTGTTTACAATACCTTGAATATCACATATTTTAAAAATCACTTTAAAATGAACTGATATTTAGAAAAAACAGATGAAACTCAGGCAGCTGATATGGAAAATAAGAGATCATGTTTCTTATTTATAAACCAACAAAACTATGGCAGACTTAAATATTCCCCTGAAAAATGGAAAAAGAAAATCGCTTGCTCCACGCATAGATCTCACACCGCTCGTAGATCTGGGATTCTTGCTTATCACTTTTTTCATGTACACCACAACCATGACAAAACCCCGGTCGATCGATCTGCGATTACCTACTACTGAAATTCCCCCAAACCCAACCGCCTTTATTGCAGAAAGTACAATCACACTTATTCTCGCAAACAACCACCGTATATTTTATTACTACGGTATTTTAGAAAATCCTGATCAATTATTAATAAGTGATTGCAACAAAATAAGAGCCATATTAATGGACAAGAAAAAACAAGTAGCCACTTTGCCTGCAAAATACTCAGCAGAAGCCCACAAACTGCATGTACTTATCAAACCCAACAACAATTGCATTTATGATGATATCGTAAAAGTTTTCGATGAAATGATAATAACAGACGTCCCCTATTATACAATGATAGA
>CAIYVS010000204.1 GCA_903929655.1 uncultured Bacteroidota bacterium
CCCATTGTATTAAAGTGATCCTTTTCTTTTCAGAATTGTCTTTTATTATGCTGTGACTGGCAACTTTCAGCTCGACGTTTGTTGTGGCAACGCGAGGTGGCGCCACACACCGTGACTCAGCACTTTCTCTCAAACTACCAAAAAGATCTCAACTCTCTTAGGAAGATTGCGGATGGAGTACAGGTAATTGGGATTTATTGACATTGTGTGGGGCTTTTTTGCCAAGGGCTGCCGCCATCATGCTGAAAATTTCTTTATAGGGAATGCTGGCAGCACTCACTATGAAACGCTCCTCTTCCACCTCGCTTTGCATCAGCATATAGCAAATCTCTACAAGGTCCTGCACATCTACCCATGCATTTACGCCTTCTGTGTAAAAAGGGAATTCCTTATAAACCACTTTTATTAATTGTGCAGAACCTTCCTCCCAATTGCCTTCGCCCAGTATGATGCCGGGGTTAACGATCACTGCATTAAGACCCTCGCCTATGCCTCTCCACACTTCCATTTCCGCCAGGTACTTGCTCATGCCATAAGCCGAGTTTTGCCTGTTTTCTTCCCACTGCTCTTCTTCGGTGATTTCTTTATCATTTTTTTCCTGCCGTCCAAGCGCTGCAACGGAGCTTATATGCAGCATTTTGCGGATGCCCTGCTCCAGTGCCTGGTTTACAATATTGGCGGTGCTCTCTGCATTAAAATGCAACATCTCTTCTCTCCTTTTCGGATCGAAGGAGAGAAGAGCGGCGCAATGATAGATCTCTGAGATACCCTGCATGGCTTCTTCTACCGCATAGATGTCCAGCAGGTCGTGTTTCATCCACTCCACACCCGGCATTTCCAATAAACTTGCAGAAGGCGGATGGTTATGGTACAATGCGCGGACGCGGCTGCCCTTAGCTGACAAATAGCGTAGCAGATGCTGTCCTAAAAAACCACTTGCACCAGTCAGGAGAATCATGATATAGTCGTAAGTCGTAAGTCGTAAGTCATGAGTAATAAACCGATTTATATGGATTGAAACTGCCGGAGGAAGCGCACATCGTTCTGTGAGTATAAACGGAGGTCATTTACCTGGAATTTCAGTTGGGTAATGCGTTCCACACCCATGCCGAAAGCAAAGCCTGTATATACCCCGGGGTCAATATTAAAATTGCGCAACATGTCCGGGTGCACCATACCACAGCCCATGATCTCTACCCAGCCGGTGTGCTTGCATAAGCTGCAGCCATCGCCGCCGCATATAGTACAGGATATGTCCATCTCTGCGCTGGGCTCGGTAAAGGGAAAATAAGATGGCCGGAAACGAACTTTTGTGCCTTCTCCAAACATCTCTGTAACGAAATAATAAAGGGTTTGTTTCAAATCGGCAAAGGACACATTTTTATCAACATATAGCCCCTCGCACTGGTGAAAAAAGCAATGCGCACGGGCAGATATTGTTTCGTTGCGGTAAACCCTGCCGGGGCAGATGACCCGCACGGGTAATGGCTGTGTTTCTAATATACGCGATTGAACAGATGAAGTATGGGTGCGTAAAACCCAATCGGGGTTCTGGGCCACATAAAAAGTGTCCTGCATATCGCGGGCAGGGTGGTCTTTATGTATGTTCAGCGAAGTAAAATTATGCCAGTCGTCCTCTATTTCAGGGCCTGTTGCCACGCTAAAACCTATTTTTTCGAAGATTGATACAATGCGGTTCTCGATCATGCGCAAAGGATGGCGCGTGCCTAATGGCAGTTTGGTACCCGGCAGTGTATTATCTAATGCAGGGCCTTTTTTGGCAGCGTCTGATTGCAGGTGTTGAAAATCTTCGTATTTCTTTTCGGCCAATTGTTTAAACGCGTTCAGCAGCTGGCCGGCTTCTTTCTTTTGCTCCACGGGTACATTCTTCATTTCCCCGAAAATCTGTTTCACAATACCCTTGGTGCCAAGATATTTAATACGATATGCTTCCAAATCTGCGGCATTGGCAGGCTGAAAAGCATTTATTTCCTGTTCGTGTGTCTGGATAAGCTCCTGTAAGGATGGCATAGCATGCAAATATATGCGGATTTGTTGATTGCTTTATGCTTCACAGCATAAGAAATATCAAACATATGATAGGTTTTGAAAAGTGGTAAGCGCTTTATGTAAAAAGATCAACGACGTATCTTACCTCTTATCCTGCTTAATGTTTCCAGGTTCATACCCAGATAGGAAGCAATATATTTAAGCGGAAGCCGCTGTATGAGCGTTGGATATTTGTCCAGGAAAAATAAATACCGTTCTTCGGCAGTTTGTTTGCGCAACAGGTAAAACCAATGCTCTGTCATGCTGGAATAATGCTCTGTCCATACTCTTGCAATGTAGTTGAACTCAATATGGTCGCGGTATATCTTTTGTAGTTTATCATAATGCATACGTGCTATAAGGGAAGGTTCCAGTGTTTCAATATTTTCATACCCAGGCCTGCGGGTATAAAAACTATTAATGGATATGCCAATATGATTTTCTGTAATAAACCTGCTGCAAATCTCCGCATCATCCTTAATATAGTAATAGCGCAATAAGCCTTCTATTACAAAAAAACCATAATCGCAACGTTCCCCTTCTCTTAGTAAATGACTGCGTTTAGGCAATTCAATTACTTCCAGGTCTTCTTCCAAGCGTTCTTGTAAAGCATCGCTTACAGGGTATATACCATTGATATATGTTATGAACTTAGAGAGCACAGGGCCTGCATTTGTTTGCAGTAAAGCTATCAAGAATTATTTAAAAAATTCTGCCACAGTCTCTTCCCTTGCCAATCTTTGCGCTTTCTTTTTGCTGCGATAGCCAAAGAATGGAGTAGTTTTGTTTCCATTCTTATTTATTAAACCTACTTGCAGCCCTGAACAGTCATGGCAGACATTTATTAATGCTACACTAAGCCCTTTGCCATAAGCATTTGCATTGTATATTGGCGCTACCTGAACTCCTTTAAAATGATTGTTTGCATTTATCAATGCGCTCAGCGATACCCCACCTCCTTTGGCAGAAGCATTACGCCCCAAAACAATTGCTGAAGTCATTGGCCAGTCGCATTTACTAGCGGACG
>CAIYVS010000205.1 GCA_903929655.1 uncultured Bacteroidota bacterium
CAATCTTCATTTAAACAACTTCCATATTTTTTACTATATAACTTTTCATATTCATTAATAGCAAAAACCTCTGCTTCAACTTCTCAATCATATAAGCTGCAAGCTTCTTTCCATGCATCATCTTGACCACTTCAATTTCATCTTCATCATCAAAATTACTTGATATAGAAGAATTACCAACCTTTACAGTGACTCTCTTACCATCGACCTTCTCAACTGAAGCATCATCACTAACTTCAACAGAACTTCCATTCACCCCAGTTGTAACCGTCTTAACCTTTACACCATACACCTTTTCCTGCCATTCCATGATCTTCAATATTTCAGGATCAGTTACATTCACTTTTACCGGGTAAGACAACTTATCAACCTGTATCTCATAATCAATATAGGCCGGTACGTGTTCTGTCACATACTTTTTAAAATTCTCAACAAAATCCTCCGGTTTCTGCGAGGCCACCAGGCGGAAATTGATCTTTGCAAATGCACTGGCAGGTATGATATTTTTATAACCCTCACCCGTATAGCCCGCATTAATTCCGCTCACCTCCACCGCAGGCCATATGCCCACCATAGTATGAAAATCGTATTTGCCTATGGTTGCCTCAACACCAGCTGTGGTAATAGGATCATCAATTTTCAGCAGTGCCAGGTTCCTCTCTATTTGTTCGGGTTTTATTTTATCTACTGCATCATAAAATCCCGGGATAGTTACCGTACCATCGGGCAATAACATTTTTGCCAGCAGCGCTATCAGTTCCTTGGTGGCGCTGGGCACACCGCTGCCAAACAAGCCCGAGTGCAGATCGTTTTTTGCAGAAGTAAATTTAAGTGTCAGGTTGCCGCCACCACGTAGCGACTCCTCGATAGTAGGCGTGTTGCCCAATATCTCCCCGTCTGATATGATGATCTGGTCACACTTCAGTAGGTCGGCATGCTGGGCCACCAGGTCCGTCATATCTGGATTACTGGTTTCTTCATTGCCCTCTATCATAAATTTCAGGTTGCAGCCAAGGCGCTTTTCTTTTATCAGTTTGATGGCTGTATAAATATGTATGAAATTCTGGCCCTTATTGTCCACCACCCCGCGACCTATCAGTTTACCATTTACTTCTGTCAACTCAAAAGGATCCGTTTTCCATCCATCTTCCTTAGCCGCAGGCTGCACATCATAATGGCCATAGATAAGTTTTGTTTTCAGCCCATCTGCCACATGGTATTCTGCCACCACCATCGGGTTGGTTTTGGGGCCTTTCATAATGCTAACTTTAAAGCCATTATCCTTGAACATCTTTGTGAGCCATTGCACCGTAGCGTCCATCTGCGGTGTGAATGCCGCATCTGTTGAGATACTTTTAAAAGCGATATACTCGGTAAATAAGCGCGTGAATTCTGTGATATCTTTTTTCATTATATGATTTTATGAATATAAACTGATTGGGCAGGCAAATTAAATATTTTAATTGACTTGAGGTGCAGTCTGCTTTTCTGCCCGCAATAGCACCATAGCCACAACCACCACCCACAACAGGAAAACACCAATATTGATGCGCTCCAAACTCCTGCCCATGGTGTGGACAGGTTTTTCTCAACATTGGGCGCATCTATGCTGGTGAGGATGCCAAACACAAGCAATACAAGGATTGTCAGGATGGAATACATGCGGAATCCCTTGCCAAATGCGGCAGCCCCGAAACCCATTGCTACCGTCATGAGCAGTACTGTTACTCCTGCCAGAACAAGATGCATGGTATCGCTCTGCGTTTTCCCGCCCGCTGCCAGCACCTCCCGTTGGTGCATAGGGGCCAGTGGCCAGGTAAAACTGACTATTCCATAAGCAAGGATCAAAATTCCCACCATGCGCAAGGCGCGATTTCCTCTTGCCGATAATAAGATACCCCAGCCAAAAACAGTAACAAGCAACGTATATACAATACCCCACAATACCCATATTTGTCTCGTTGGCACACCCACCGCAGAAAGCTCGCTGACGGTTTGTGAAGCAGAGTTATAGGCCGGCCACAACATGGGTATAAACATATTCATAGCTACATAAAGCAGTGAAGAAAGGATACCGCAGATCAGTAATGTCTTTCTAAGCTTCTTATCCGCCTGCACTTCTTTCACATCCCGGACACTTGTTTCTAATTTGTTTGGGTAAGGCATAACAGAATTTGTTATTCAAAAATAAGCCCGGAACCCTTGCCAGACCATGATGTTCATCAGGAAATACCATAAGATAATATCAGGCCTCTTTCTTACAAACTGCTGAAAACGGCCAGCTTATAAACACCCTTATCTTCCGGCTCAGTACGATTCAACCAGCTTTGCAGGGCCAGTTCAGCAGTACAAGGTCCGTAACTAATGATCCTGATTTTTCGCTTTTGTGATTCTTTCCTCAGCATCTCTAAAACCTCCTGTAGCATTGCACCCCTAAAGGGTGTGAACATAAAAAACACATTTCCTTCGCTATAGTCTGCATCTCTTGCGTCCACATTGATAAATGTCAGTTCCGCTAAATGAAGTCCTGCTGCGCAGCCCTGGGCATAATCGCAAAAAGAAGGCTCAAACTCTATACCTCTGGCTTTGATTCCCGACAGCAGATGTACCAATATAACGACCTGGCCCAGCCCGGAACCCAAATCGAAGAAAACATCATTTTCTCTGAAATGAGCCCCTTCAGCAAGTTCGAAAACGATCCTTGCCGGCGTTTTTTGATAATATACCATTTCAGGCTCCGGCTCCCTGCTCTGCTCTGGTAGAGCCTGTTGGGGGAACAAGCCATTAATAAAAATGTCAAGGCTATCGTAGCCCGGCTCTTCGTGCCGATCTTCATCGCCTGCATTAAAGTCGATATATTCCTCAAGCATAGCTTTGAATGCCGCGCCCCTGCACTCCCCTGCCCGGATGCCTGCCCTGAGTCTTTCAAACAGCCTGCTATCTATTGCCTCCAGCTCAGACATAAGCTTTTCGGCATGTTCTTTCAGTAATGCGACCTCGTCTGTTTCGTGCAAGTCCTCTATCAGCCCCATAAGCTGGAACCCGATAAAGTCTATTGCCTCCGTACGTACCTCAAAGTTCCGCTCTTCATGCAGTACAGCATTCTTTTCAATGGCTTCTATATGAGATCGTATTTCAGGGATACCCATCTTTGGATGAATATCAGCTCCTGGTCGTTTTTGTATCAGCTTCCTGTTAGAATTTTAATAAGAACTAAAGTAGCAATTTTACTTCTAAGAACAATGTCATGTCCAATCCAACCCGGCCCCTGTTAAAATGTTATTTAAATAGCGTTACAGCATGTACTTGTTTTTCGTCATGCCCGTTTCGCAAAACTATATAGTAGGTACCCGCAGGTATGCCCGCAGGTGCCTTATATATAATATCGCCATTGCCGCTTAGTAATGATTCTGTTTGATAGTCCATTAATCTCCCGCTTACATCGTACAATTGCAAGGCTCCGGCTCCCGGATACCCGGTATTGGAATAATGAATGAATATCTTATCTCCGAAAGCCGGGTTAGGGAATACATAACCTGTGAAGGCAGGACTGGCAGGAGGCAATACCTGCTGTACGGATGATGGCAAAGTATCGTGATAGTTTGTAAAACGCATACAGATGCTTGTGGCTGAAAAGGTATCGTAGCCAGCCAGTAATATTTTACCATCCGGCTGCACAGCGGCTGCTATGCATAGATCGTGGCGGTTGCTGTCTCTTTGTGTTATGATGCAGGAATTGGTGTTGAAGGAGGTGTCCAGCTTGCCGGAGGTGTCTAAACGGTAAACAATGAACTTGTCTGCAAAGCCTGTGGTATAGTCGTGGTAAATATTTGATAAAATAGCATTCCCGTCTTTTTGAACTGCAAAGCCATATGAATAAGCATTTGCCACCGGCAATTGCAGATATGATACGCCATTATAACCGTAGGTGCTTACGCGGCGCCCATTAGGATCGAGTTTTATGACTGCAAAGTTAGAATCGGAGAATGGCGGCGACCATCTTTGTATATGTGTAAGCACATAGCTATTTCCCATGCTATCTGCAGCGATGGCAGTAGCTTGATAATCCTGGTTGGGGGCCTTGATAAGGGTTATGCCGTTTGCCTCTCCAAAATTCATATCCGGCGACCCGTCAGTATTATGCCGCACTATAAAACACTGGTAGGCATTATATATATTTCCACTGTCTGTAAACATACCTGCAACTACAAATTTATTGTCAGGCTGCATATAGCCACACGTGGCCAAAGCTTCATTGGGGCTAGTGCCCTGTGGGGTATCCAGCATCTGGCAAGGATCTATTTCTATCCCGGCCGAGCCGTAGCTGGCATCTACAGTACCATTGGGCAGCAACCTCGTCAATCCATAAGTTTCAATACCGCCTATTGACGTGCCTCCCATTATCACGATCTTACCATCGCTTTGTACACCGCAGGCGTAAGGATAAGAATATATAGGAGCAGCCGAAAGCCCAACCATAGCTACCCCACCTGTACCAAACCCGGTATTCAGCGAGCCATTGGAATTGAAATTGAACACTGATATGTACTCCCAACCCGTATTAATATCAAGCCATTGGGATGCAGTAATGATCTTGGAAGTATCGTATAAGGTAGCAGCCGAGGGAGCAGTCTGAATATAAGAATGGGTGGCTACCACTTTGCCGGAATCATTAAATGTGGTGTCAAAGCTGCCGTCATAATTCACTCTCATCACCTCAACAGAGGTGCCCTGCCAAATAGCGCCAACCAAAACAATTTTTTTATTATCCACCTGGGGCAGCACATATACGGGCCTGTGAATGATGCCTGTAGCAATATTACCCCTAAAAGTATCAATTCCGGTATGTGCAAAGCCGGTATCCAGGAAATAGTGCTGGGCCAGTGCTGCGGGCCCTATGCAGCAAACAGACAAAAAGAAAACGACAATAAAGCGAACTGGAACTTTAATTTTAGTATTCATAAAACAAATCATAATGCATTAGTTTATAACAACAGTAAAGGATATTCCAAAAGACATTCATTAATATAAATCGGTTGGGGAAAACTTAATAAATATTGAAGTAAAAGCTAAAATCACATTCGTTATTTTTAATGATGCATATAAGACTATTTGTTGAGCTAAGCATGTCCATTTAATATAAAAACCGGGCATATTACAGATAGTTTTGCTTAAATAATTGATCTTTAGTTTATAACGAAGCTTTATTTATGTTGATAGACATCCGGTTTTATCCACTTAAATATTAATTTATAATTGTTACTTTGTTACCCTGTGCAAAGAGATCGCTATGAGGATATTTGCAGCGCTTATCTTACTCTTATTGGCCAATGCCGCTGCACTGGCACAGGACATGTATTGTGTAAAAGCCCGTGAATTTATCCGCACAGATGGAAATACGGAAGTAATAGAGCGCGACAAACAGAAAGGCGAAATAAGCCTTTGCTTCCAGGATGGCTCATTTACAGTAGCGGTGAATGGCAGTGTGGTCATCCTGAAAATTACAGGCCACGCACATGTAGAGTCTCAATCGCAGAAGGGCTATATGGAAGACCGTATAGAATGCGGGGATAAATATTCCGTCATCATCACTTATTCGCAGCCGGGCGTAGTGCATATTGTAGGCACTTCATCGAAACCCCTGGCTACTTATGGCTACACCTTTACTACAGACCAATTGCCGGTAATAAGAACAGGGGATGAACGAGTGCTGCAGCAAACACCCGCTAAGTAAAATGTCTGAACCCTGATGCGCTGGACCTAAGGATGGACATGATCCTGAAAGGCCAAACCCGGTAAAATGAAAGGAATAGCTAAATTCCTACCATCCTTTTGTATTATAGCCTTTTCTTTTAGTCTTTGACACAGCCATCTCCTTGAAAATATTTATCATTTCCTTTGCAAACTGCACCCTGTCGTTTTCAATTTTCATTTTTAGTTCCCATTCCCTGGTATTATACTGTTTCATCGTTTTAGCAATTTCGTCTATTAATTCCTTTACCTCTTTATAACAGCTTGCATCAGGGTTGATGGTGCCTAAAATTCCGGCTGCTGCTGCTGCACCATTGGCATCGGGCGAGGCAGCCCACTGCGCTTTGGCATTTGTTAAATATAACTGGCAGTTTAAGTCTATGTACTTTTTATAAATCGGAATACTGGCGTTAATACATTTATCGAAACATGCCTTACAGTCCTCGGGCACAGTGCCTAATTTATCTAAGGCATATACATAGTCGTTTCGCGACGCAAGCACTTGCGCTTCTTTAATGATCAGGTCGCATTGTGTATTATAGTAGTCAATTATTTTATCTCGTCCTTCTGTTACAAACCGCTGAATAGCCGGGTCATCTGCCTTAATGTTTTTTATGGCATCCATATATGCCTTCGATTCGTTGGTACCGATCCCTTTTACCAACATGGTTTTTGCAGCAAATTTTTTACCATCAAAACCATCTCCTATGTATAAATGCACTTCAAGATTATAGGCTGTCATCGGGGGTGCGGTAGATGTTATATCCTTGGAGATAACTACAATATTGGCGGTAATGATAAAACGCGGAGAAACAAAATTATTCATATCTGTGCCTCTGCCCACCCCGTTAAGACTTGCAATCAGGCTCAATTTATCCTCTAGGGTTTTACGGGCCAGTTCCGGCATGTCTCCGGCCTGCTCGGGAACATAAGCATTTAAGATAACGCTGCCTATATAATCATGATTAGAGGCTGAGTTTTGAGAATAGCTGTTATTTCCATACAGGAGCAGGGATAAACAAATAGCTGCCATTAATGTTATTTTCTGTTTCATGAACTGTTTTTATTTATCACCTAATATAAGTACTGCTTGTCCAAGCCCTTTGATCGTTAATTTACTTGGAATATTATATGGCGGGGCATTAAGAAGTTTTTGTAAGCCTCTCAAAAAACTCCTTGCATCCATAGCATTGTTATTTGCATCAAAAAGGGGGATCCTCACTTGCTCAAACAACATCATGTTTTCAGTTGCATCTGATAAACTATAGCTGGATTTTACAGTATTGCTGCGCATCCAATCTTCAATCACCGCATTTAATTCTTTGCCTCCATACTCTTTTTCGAAACTGCCATCCCATGAATCAAACTTCTTAATACGCACCAGTATTTCCCTGCCGTTTGCAAACATGTCGTCAAAATAAGCCTGGAGAGAGGCATTGAATTTGTCCAGGTGGGCAACTACTGCTTCTTCCAGCAATGTGGGCAATTCTGCTGTAAATGATGGCGCGCCTGTCCCCCCGGCCTCTGCTATTTGTTTGTCTGTATAGGCATCAATGCCTTGCAATACAAAACTTACCGATTTCTTAGGCCCGGTCTCATTTACAGTCCAGGTAAGTTGCATGATGATATCAGACTTGGCTACCTTTTTTAGTTTATCAATCGGGCTTTCAGCAATGCCTGCCCCCCCTTTTGATGAGGTCATTGCATTCTCTGCACTTTCGGCTTCAAGTGTTTTTATACAGGACTCCATATTTTTTAAAGGGAAACCTCTATCAGCCATTAAGCCATTGATCTTACTTATTACCAAAACAAGGTCTGCATTTTCCTGGAAAGCCCGTTTATAATCGGGCACACTTACTTTAGTGCCCTGGTTATCAAAATCAATCATGTAGCCATTCTTATTGCACCATACATCGCTCGGCACCACCATAATGGTAGGCTTTTTGGCTTGCGCCAGGCACAGGTTAGCTGCAAAAAACAGGATGCTGAGAGTAGATAATAATAGTCGTTTCATAAAGTTTTATTCCAGTTGTTTAGAGTTAAATTTTAAAAACCGCTTGAAAGCCCATTAATAATGCCTTCTTTTTCCAGGTCTTTTCTAAGTTGGTCGTACATAACAGTAACCACTACACCTATTTTATAAATGTCCCTTTTATACTTGTCCTTTATCCTCACCACATCTTCTGCATGCACTTCAGCATCGGCAGAAGCACTTACATATTTCATAAAACTACCTCCATCAGCAAAAAAAGCATCAAAGAAAGCTGCCTTTTGATTTTCGATTTCAGGATTGCTTATCAGCGGGGCCTGTGCAGGACAACCTGTTTCGGAATTTCCGGCAAAGCCTTTAAATATCGCCGCATGCACCGCATTCTTCTGTGCCTGCATTTCTGCAATTCTTGGCCTTTTTGAGTAGCTCCAGACTTTAATGAGCTTTGTACCTTCTACACCAACCTGCTCGCACTGTGCATCATACATCCATTCTTCTGTTTCTTTATTTGCTTTTTTCCGGGCATGTTTTTGTGCAAAAGCATTGTTCGGTATAGCTATGCTGAGTGTGAGGATGCATATTATCATCCCTCTTAAATAAGCTTTCATTATTTTAAGATTTAATCGTTTTAATATTATACTCATCATTTTTGTTTTATTAACATGCCCGGATAAAAGTCTCTGCCATTTACTTTTTTGAAAAGTGTACGATCAATTGTTTGCGTGCTATCTGCGGCCATGTAGATATTATTCCATATCTGCGAACCATCCACTTTTATCGTACCTTTTTCTACATAAGTTGTTTTACCGTCTTCATCTATCACCTGTTCCAAAACTGCATATTTATCTCCTTTTTCAAGGCCTTCCTTCGTACCTATTTTAGCAGATAAAGGATCTGTTGTGTATAAGGGTGTACTTGTCCTGAACTCTTCATGGTTCTTCTGCAATTTAGCGATCACGGCATCAAGTGCATTAATCGTTGCTATTTTCACAAGTTCGTCCTCCGATTTCTTTGTGTAAATGGTTGACTGAACATCGGCCCATGCTTTTTCAGAACCAATAAATTTAAGGGAGAACATCCATGTTTTATCAAAGGCCTTCTTTTTCTCTTCATTGTAAGTCTTGCTATCCATCCAATAATTGTTGTAAAAAACAGAAGCGATGGAATCATTCCAATTAAGCCGGTATAAATAAGAAGTTGTTATTACCACATAACCCTTACCGGCTACCCTAACCCCGGCCTTTGCAATTTGTGTAACACCTATGCCCGCTAAAGTACCCGCTGTACCAGCCAGGTGCGCAACAGCACTTAATCTATCTACCTTATTGTTTATTTCCTTTGAAAGGTCTTGCTTATTGATGAACTTTAAATCACTTACCAGCACAAACGTATTGCCTATCAGTTCTTCACCGGCATCAGCCAGCAGAGCAGTCCCCCTTTTACTTTGCATAGCCGTTTTTACATCTATATCAGATGCATTGTAGTAGCCCCTTTGCGAAACAAGATTCATATTAAAGCAACCTTTTTCATCGCGGTTGAACCATTTTGCAACTAAGCTCTTTGCAATATCATTTGTTAATAAAAAATCATTGATATCAGAACTGTGGTCTTTATTGGGGAGTACGCTTATTTTTCTTGTCTCTAAATTGTGATCGTTGAATTTATCGGGGATGGGAAATTCCAGGAACGTCTTGCGGATCACATTCTCGTGCTCCCGTCTGTCCTCATCCAGCATTATTGTATAAAGGGAACTTCTCCTGTATTTTAAATGATCGGATTGGGCTTTGGCAGCAAAAGAACAAAATAGCAATAATGCTATGAAAGGGTTTCTCATGTATGTCTATAAATTTTGAATAAAATAATGGCACAAAATAATAAATAGCTTGAAATATTTTAACCCCGGAGCCGCAATCTTATTTGTTTGCGATAGCGAAATGGTACCAGGTCTTTATTTCGTTCATGATTATTTTTTATTTGTCTCAATGAGAGGAGTTGTCGGGAACGAAGCAATCCCTGGTTAAAACGAGCAAAACACATATCATCTTCAAAAAATACTCAAAATGTGAATTAGCTTATCCTTTTTATCCATTCTTTATCCCTGCTTTATCCCTAATAACTGAACTAAATAATTGATTTGCAGTTGATTATTTTATTCTTTATCCCTTTTAGAGAAGAAAAAATGTAGGCTTGAATTGTCCACATTTTATCCATTAACTATCGGGATTGAACGATGCAGAATTTCGCTGAGATGCGATGGAAATAATGAGCAATTTCTTTGCACATTATTGCTCACACTTTCCCATACTTTCCCATTTTTGCCGCTATGGGAAATTTACAGAACCCTTTACTGCATTGGGTTTGCAGCGATTATTGCCCAATTAGACCAGGATTTAAGGAATTTCAAGGATTACAGGACAATTATGTGAAAGAACTCATGATTTTTTACCGTAATATTTGGCTCAAATTTCCTGTAAATATACAAAACGACGATAGGCGAATCCAAATTTTTGTTGAAGAATGGCTCTGGGAGCGGGAAGCATTTTGTTAATGGGCTGAAAGGCAGGCCTGACAGCAATCTTGAGATTGTTTACCGATAAGAAAAAACACTAGGCCCAGCTGTGGCAGCCATGTGAGCTGGCGACACCAACAAAGGCAAAAAGCACCAAACACCTGCTGCAAAGTAGTATTATCTGAAATCTGATGCGATTGACTAAAGGACTGGGATGATTAGTTAATATCAAGCCCTGATATTATTGCGATAAGGGCTTAATTTAAATTGCCGCATCTTAGCCTCAATGCTGCGCATATTATATTTCGTTTGCAGGCTCGCCCAAATATCCGGGCTACCACCAAATACTGCGGCGATACGATAGCACATTTCCGGGCTGATCTCCGATTTGCCATTAACAATATTAGATAGTGTGGTACGGGTGATACCTAAGAGTTTTGCGGCACTGGTAATGCTAAGCTGGTTGGCATTTATTACCTCCTTTCTTAATATTTCACCGGGATGAATGTTTCTCATTGCTCTTTTTATCATAAAAAATATTTTAATGGTAGTCAATATAATCAAGGTCGTAAGCATTGCCACCTTCAAACCTGAAAATGATCCTAAAGTTTTTATTCACTTTTACACTCCAAAAATCCTTCAACTCACCAGATAATTTATGTGGGTTCCAGTTTTTAAAAGCCTCGAAATCCTGTGGCAATTGCTGTGCACTGTCAATAACTTCCAGTATTATCTCTATCCGTATTATAAGATCAGCCGGTAACTTATTAGCATTACCTTGTTCCCATAATAATTTAAGGCCTTTATGCTGTATGCTTTTTATCATGTAACATTGTATGGTGTAAAGTTACGCTTTACAGATGATTTTACAAAATGGGAAATAGATTGAACTATTCTTGTAGGTATCGCTTTCGCACAATGCCACCGACATACACAAGGGCGACGCACCAACCGCGGCAGGAATATAGGAGATATAGAGGCTGTAAAAATTCAAAATAAGGTTAATGAATACCATTATGAATAG
>CAIYVS010000206.1 GCA_903929655.1 uncultured Bacteroidota bacterium
CAGAAGGTGTTGCTTACTTCCGGTTTGTTAAACAATCCTTCTATTGTGATACTTGATGAACCCTTATCGGGCCTGGATGCCAATGCTGTGATTATGGTAAAAGAATTATTACAGGTATTGAAACAGGAAGGCAAAACAATTTTCTACTGCTCGCACATGATGGATGTGGTAGAAAAAGTATCTGACCGTATTGTATTAATCAACAATGGACAGATCGTAGCCAATGGCACTATTGCGGAACTAAGGCAAAACGATACTGATTCTTTGGAGCAGATTTTTTCCAAACTTACCGCTACAAGTAATTTAACACAAAAGGCAGATGATTTTGCTTCTGCAATCAATTATACCAATAAAGCCGATTAAACCATACCCATATGAATAAACTTTTTTTAAAATTGGTAATGCTTCCATCCGGTCTTTGGCGGGGTATGGGTGCAGATACCGAGCAGCTAAAAGCAATACTGGGTATACGCCTGAAAATGGATGACCGCAGGCCCGCAAGTCTTGGACGCCCTAACCGGAAGAAAGAGGTGAAAAATGCAACATGGAAAAACATGATCATTTCCATTGCAATGGGCTTTATTTATATGCTGCCACTCATAACCGTTAAGGATGTGATCTTTGGTTTAAGTATTTCCTTAGGCTTATTGTTAGTGTGGTTATCATTAATGCTGATAACAGACTTTTCCAATATTCTATTTGATACCCGCGATAAGTTCATCATTCTTCCCCGTCCTGTAAATGATGCTACACTTGTTCTGTCACGCCTATTGCATGTGTTTATTTACCTGCTGCGTTTAGTACTACCCATGTCATTACCTGCATGGATTGTGATGGGGATAAGATATGGCTGGCCATCTGCTGTGGCTTTTCCTTTTGCTGTTCTGCTGATCGTTGTCTTTGCATTGTTTTTTGTTAACTTTTGCTATTTGATGCTCTTAAAATTTGCCGGGCCTCAAAAATTTAAAGAGATCATCAATTATTTTCAGATAGCGGTTTCTGTACTGTTTTTTGCAGCCGTTTATTTAATACCCAGAGCTTTCGACCCGGATAAAGGCTTTAACGTAAGTATTGCAGATCACCCTGGATTGAAATTTCTACCATCTTACTGGCTGGCAGTATGCTGGCACTGGCTTGGCTACCCCTTATATCTTCCCGGCACGCAATGGTTCAGTATTTTGGCACTACTGGTGCCGCTGGCATGTTTCTGGATTTTGATCAAATTTCTTGCTCCACAGTTCGCCAGGAATATTGGCGGCCTGGATATAACCGAGGCTTCAGAACAGAAAATACAGGTAGTCGGAAAGTCTGCACAAGGGAAAATGAAGTTCTATCACAAGCTGGCAAATGCATTTAACCGCAGTGATGACGCCAAAGCAGGTTTTATGATTACCTGGTTACAAACCTCCCGCAGCCGTACTTTCAGGATGCGTGTATTCCCAACCTTTGCGTATGTACCTGTTTATTTTGTTTACCTGCTTTTATCAAAAGGGGAGTCCTTTAAAGATGCCTGGCACGAAATGCCCGAGAAGCCGGGCTATATCATCCTTCTTTACATGTGCGCATTTGTAATGATGAATGCTATGAATTACCTCTATATTTCTGAGCAATATAAAGCAGCATGGGTGTATCATGCAGCTCCTTTAAAAACACCCGGAGGGGTTTTATCAGGCGCTTTCAAAGCACTGTGGCTGAAATATCTCTTCCCGTTTTTTGCTGTACTTTCCATCTTTACTATAACATTCTGGGGCTGGAAGACATTGCCCGATATTATTCTTGCTTTAGTAAATGTTACTTTATTTGCCGTATGTATGGTAAGGGTTGGTGCACGGCATTTTCCTTTTTCCACATCAGAACAGATCAACCAGTCAGGTTACCGGGTTATCCGGGCTTTTTTATCTATGTTTCTTGCTTTTGTTTTAGGTGCTGCCCATTATTTTCTTGTTAAACAAGATATTTTAGGTTTGAACACTATTTTAAAACTGGTATTCTTATTGCTATCATCAGGCTTTTTGTGGCTGGTTTGGAATAGCTATGCCAATACCAGTTGGGCAGTAATACAGAAGGCTGACCAGCAATAATTATCTGTTATAAATTTTTAGTTGCTAGATGATAAAACACACTTACTTCTTTTTATTTGCCATACTTATTGCGGCTTCATGCGACAATACAAATACAGGTGGCAATTCAAATAAGACCTCAAAAGATTCAGTCATGTCAAAAGATGTTCACACTCAATCCAATGCCGACAGTATTGGTATGAAACACCTGGACCTGGATATAAAAGTGGATTTTGATGCTAAAAAAATAAGCGGGAGAGCCAGCTGGACCATTGAAAACAAAAACAATGTAAAGGAACTGAAACTGGACACCTATGATATGTCCATAGACAGCGTTTTTGTGGATGGACAGCATACTGTGTTTAGATTAGATAGTCCTGTAAAATATCTTGGGTCGGCATTACACATACCCATCCCGGCCAATAGTCATTTCATAGATATCTATTATAAAACGGGCAAAAATGCGATCGCTTTACAATGGCTCGATCCCCAGCAAACGCACGACAAAAAGCATCCTTTTCTATATACACAATCAGAATCTATTTATGCTCGCTCATGGATACCTTGCCCTGATGGATCGGGCATCAGGTTTACATATAGCGCAAGGGTAGAGGTGCCTAAAGGCCTTATGGCTTTAATGAGTGCAACAAACCCTCAGCAACTGAATGACAGCAGTGTCTATCACTTTAATATGGAGATACCTGTGCCTGCATACCTGATGGCCCTGGCAGTTGGTGATATTGCCTTTAAAAGTATTGATGAGCGCACAGGCGTTTATGCTGAACCGGGAATGATAGCCAAAGCGCGCTACGAGTTTGAAGATGTGGGCAAAATGGTAAGTACAGCAGAGCAGTTATACGGGCCATACCGATGGGGACGATATGATGTATTGGTACTTCCGCCGGGTTTCCCGATTGGTGGTATGGAAAACCCACGCCTTACTTTCTGCACACCAACTATCATTGCAGGTGATCGTTCCCTTGTTAATCTTATAGCTCATGAACTTGCACATAGTTGGAGCGGCAACCTGGTTACGAATGCCACATGGAATGATTTCTGGCTCAACGAAGGTTTTACCAATTATTTTGAACGCCGTATTACCGAGGCGATGATGGGTAAAAGTTTTGTGGACATGAGCTGGGCACAAAGTTATGAGGATTTGCAGGTAGCTGTAAACGAACTGGGCAAGGACAATAAAGACACCTGGCTGAAGCTGGACCTGAAAGGCCGGGACCCGGATGATGGCCTTACAGACATTGCTTATGAAAAAGGTTCCAACTTTCTGAAACTGCTTGAGAATACTGTAGGCAGAGAAAAGATGGACTCTTTTTTAAGGAAATATTTTGATGAACATGCTTTCAAGACCATTACCACAGAGCAGTTTCTTGCTTACCTGAACGAGAACTTAATAAAGGGAGATACCGCTATATTGAACAAGCTTGATATCAATGCCTGGGTATATGGGCCGGGAATCCCTGCCAATTGCCCCCATGTTATTCCGGAACGTTTTAAGGTGGCAGATAGCGCCCGCGATCATTTCCTTAAAGGCAAGCCAATTGCAAAAGAGATCACTTCGGCGTGGTCAACCTATGAGTGGCTTCATTTTCTCCGCAATATGCCCAAGCCTTTATCTTTTGCACAAATGAACCAATTGGATAATGCCTATCATTTTACAAAAACAGGCAATAGCGAGATTGCTGACGTGTGGTTTGTAATGGCCGTAGCGGCAGATTATACACCCGCTTTCCCCGCCATGGAGCAGTTTTTAGGCTCGGTTGGCCGCCGTAAATTTATTGAGCCTCTTTACTCCGAAATGATGAAGACTGCCAAGGGCAAGGAAATGGCAAAACGTTTGTACGCCAAATACAAAATGAATTATCATCCTTTAGCGCAGGTGAGTTTGGACAAAATTGTTTTGAAAAACTGATTTTCTCCTGAGAAAACCATTCGCAGCGTATTGGTTTTTATCCTTTTAAAAAAAATTGTTTTGTGGATTAGGTGGTATTGATTATCAGCAATTTAGTTTTGTTTATTCACAAATTTTTTATCCATTCTTTATCCTTTTTTATCCCGTTGTACTTGCTGAAATCGTTTCGAAAGCATGGGGAAGATATTTATCCTTATTTATCCTATTGGTGGTTGAATGGAGCAGAAAAGATATCCACACTGCAATTGCTCAAAATTACCCATTTTTTCTTCTATTTTCCCATTTGTGCAATGATGGGAAATGGCTGAAATTTTTTGTAGTAAAGGTTTTTAGCTTATTTTTTCCATTGAATTTATTCTTGCGAAATTGTGGATAATTAATTAGTCGTCCCTCAAAAAGTGGGTTTTGATTTTCGACAAAACATTACTGCAAACAAGCATATCAGTGATATAAATGAGTCGCCAACTTTTGTTGCCTCTGTGCGCCAGAGGTTCATGACTCGTTTAAAATTCATGGCTGCTGCCGATAAGATTACATTCATCAGGTCACCCAATATTCCTTTCAGATAATTGCGGCATAGCCTGTAGTCTGTTTTTAAATGCCCGATAAGGGGTTCGATGGCAGCTCTGTTACTATGCTTTTTACGCTTAGCACTGGTTATGTTCTTATCTGGTTTAGGTACATGTATTTTTGAGGACTTGTACTGTGATAGCCCTTTGTAACCTCTATCCACAAATACATCACCTGCTTCTTTGCCTGTGAGTCGTTCATATTGCTCCAGCGCTTCGGGCAGGGTTTTAGAGTCATGCAACGTTTCGGTAAAGTTGATCGCACCCATAATAATACCGGTGCTTTGATCCACCAGGATAGATGCTTTACTGCCAAACTCAAACTTTTTATGCTCTTTGCCTTTTGAATAACATTTCACATCAGGTTCATGAAGGCTGTAGACTTTGTTAGCATCTTCACGTTTCTGAGAAAGTACCCGGTGATACAATTTTAAGGCGGGCAAATAAATACCAAGACTGTCCAATGGTAACTTCCGGGCTAGTTCTCTTACTAGTCTGCCAGCAATCACTTTTATCTTCTTATTTGCCTTGCGGGCATCCTTTACACCATTTTTTGTATTCTTAAATCGCTGTTGATGGCTAAGTTTTTTAACAGTCCGGGTGTAGGACTGACGAAGATCAAGACCTTCTTTGTCAGCTATCTTCCAGCACTTCTTAATAATCTTCTTGTACAGTTTATCATCGGTAGGATAGGTAATATTTTTCTCCTGAACTGTTGTATCCAAACTCACCGCAGCAACACTGCCATCATCAGGCGGCTTATTAATACGTATGCTTTCCTTTAGAATCAATTCTCCTCCCGCTTCCCCGATGCGTTGGCGAAAGGCTACTAATTCAGTAGGCACACACGGAATAACAGGTTGAAAGTGCTGCTCGCCACTTAAATATTGATAGTAAAGATTTTCCGCCCACTGTTCTACTACAGACTCATCACTGAGATTGCGTACATATTTTAGAATCAGCAAAGACACCATGAGCCGGATTGGCTTTGCCGGTTTACCCATTGTTTCGCTGTAATAGATTTTAAATGCATTCTCAAAAACGGACCAATCAATTTCTTGAGATAGCAAATACAACGGATGTTTTTGATCTAGCTGGTCTGCCAGTCCTGAAAACATGCCAAGCTGTGGGCTATATCTTTTGGGAGGGGTGAGCATACCCCTAAATTGCAAGCTTTTTGCAACTTTTTCAAATAGCTTGCAATTTATTCGGCTGCTTTTTTTGAAAAAGACCTCATTGGCGCATATCACAGACTTTTTGAGGGTCGACTATTTAACCGCAAAGATTCTGTGTTCAGTTCCAAATCTTTTTGATTGTTTTTCTTAATTTTGTTCTTTAGGCGGCTTTGAGCCAGCCTGGTAAGGGAAGCGGCATTTATGACCGCTTCTCTGTATTTAAATTGGTTTTTTCTTGTATTTCATCTTGTTGCAAATAGCTTTTATTGTAAGTTGTATTGGTTTTATATAATGTATAGGCCATTTCCAATAGTTTTCTTTGTACTGCAACGGCAGCTTTCATTTTGATTCCTTGTTTTGATACTATTCTTGCAAATATTGCTTTAAACCGTTCATCGTGTTTTATCGCTGAAAGTGCTGGCAAATGCATTGCTTTACGCAGATGCTTGTTACCTTTTTTTGATATTCTCGGCTTTCCTTTTACCGAAGTCCCCGACTGCTTCTCCTTTACATCAAATCCCGCATAACTGGCCAATTGTCGCTTATTACGTATCAATTCAAAGCCGTTTGTTTCAGCCAAAATGATTGCCGCAGTCAATTTACCTACACCAGGTATGGAAATTATCTTCTCAACATTTTCTTTGACTTCACTATCCTTTGCAATTAACACATCTATTTCCTCTTTTATCTCCTTTTCCTGCTTGTTAAGCATCCTAATCCTTTCTTTTATCCTTGCCACGCTGCTTTTGTTGGGATATGCCTCCGTTTCCTCTGCATGCAAATGATTCTTAACCATTGAGCGCTCTTCTACAATCTGGTCCCGTTCTCGGGTTAATTGCTTCATGTTGCGGTAGATTTCTTTGGGTTTCTTCCATCGGTCTAATTTTCTTTCTAAACCAAATCTGGTTATCGCTTCTGATGCTGTTTTATCAGTAACTGTTTTAACATCCAGTGTGCGCATGTAGTTGCTGATCTTATTGGGTAATACAAAATGCTTATCTCATGGCTTTTTTCTTCTAGAAAATAAGCCAATGCTTCATGGTATACACCAGTAGCTTCCATTACAAAACGAACAGCAATTGTTTCATCCATTTGCTTTTTAATCCATACTACCAGGGTTTCAAACCCTTTTTTTGTATTGGCAAATGCTTTAGATGAATAGAGTTCTTGCTCCAAATCATCATACATCCGACCTAAACAAACAACTAATTCTTTCTGGGCTACATCTATACCCACTACCTGCTTTACAATTTTTTCCATATCAATAGTTTTATGAACTAAAAATGAAAAAAGTGAAAATCTCCCTTCGTTTTGTCTCCTGATTGGATATTCTGGATATACCACTAAGTAGTATTCCTTACATTCTGTTCAAACTCGAAGAAATAAAAAAGGGTGAGGTTCTTTCTTTGCGACAGCATGCTTGATAGCTGCTTAGACGCGAATCCACTCCCACCCTTTTTCACTTTTAACAATCAAAACTATTGATACTTAATATCTATATCAAAGAACTATTATTACTACATTGCAAACATAGGAGACGCAAAGGCGCAAAGAAGAACTGACACAATAAGACAATCCGGTTCCATTTGAAAGTGGCAGAAAGGAAGTATTATTATTAGTGTGGTTTGCAAATTCAATATTTCAAAGAGCCAGAGGTTTTACATTTCCTGCTAAAACTGCCATGAGAGGAAATGTTTTTTTATAGCACAAATGATGTGCTAAAG